>NZ_JBVJCD010000019.1:84999-96787 GCF_055588985.1 Streptomyces sp. NPDC041970 | reverse complement strand
GGCAAACAACACACCCCCACCACCCCCCCCCCCCCCCCCCCCCCCCCCCCCACTCCCCCCCCCCCCCCCCCCCCCCCCCCCCCCCCCCCGGACCCGGTCTACCGGTTCGCGGCTTTGCGAGAGGCGCTCTGGTTCGTGCGACCGACCGCGCGGCCCACCGCGTTGCGCACCGCGAGGCCCGGCCGGGTGCGGGGCACCATGAGCCTGGAGAGCAGACCGACGCGTCGCTGCCGCGGGCCTACCTCACGGCGGAGCCGCGACTCGTAGGCGGCGAAGGCGCGGGCGTGATCGCCGGGATGGGCGGCGAGCTCTTCCGCGAGGGCGTATGCGCCCGCCATCGCCATGCTGGACCCGTCACCCAGCAGGGCGGTCGCCGCCGCCGCGTCCCCGAGCAGTACGACCCGTCCGCGGGACCACGAGGGCACCCGGACGGTGGTCAGGGGGTCGAAGAACGGAGCCGGGTGGTCGAGGAACGCCGCCACGAGTTCCGGTGCCCGCCACCGTACGTCGGCGTAGGCGTCGGCCACGATCTGCTTGTGCAGGGCGATGTTCTTGCGGTCGTGGGGCGCCGGCTGTGCGGCCCGGAAGGTGAAGATCGCGAGCGGAGTGGTCCGCGAGGGGTGGAGGACCAGCATCCGGTTCGGCACAGTCAACATCGTCATCTCGCTCGGGTCCTCGATGGCGTCGGGTTCCAGCGGCACGGTCGCGCCGTACAGGCCCAGGTCGCTCGCGAACTGCCGCTCGGGTCCGAACACCAGGCGCCGTACGGTGGAGTGCATCCCGTCGGCACCGACTACCAAGTCGAAGCGCCGTGGCGCGGACCGCCGGAAGGTGACGTCGACCCCATCGCCGTCCTGGTCGAGAGCGGTGACCGTGTCGTCGAACAAGAACTCGGCCTCGGTCTGCGCCGACCGGTGGAGCACTTCGGACAGGTCGGCTCGGGTCACCTCGACTGTCGGCGCCCCGTCCGAGGCGAGCGGGAGTTGCAGGATGCGCCTGCCGCCGGGGTCGAGCAGGGACAGCGACCGATTGCGCGTGGCGAGTCCGCGGAGCTGCGGGAGGATGCCCATGCGGTCGGCGACCGGGATGGCGGGCCCCTTCACGACGATCGCGCTACCACCGGAGCGCAGCTGCCGGGCATGTTCGACGACCGTCGGCCGGTAGCCATTCCGGGAGAGCCAGTAGGCGAGTGCGGGCCCTGCGATTCCGGCACCGACTATCAGTACCTCGGGCTTCTTCATGACGATGACCTCTCGGAGTGTCGATGACCGGGTCCCCGGCGAGTGCCCGGCCGGGTCGCAGGGAGCGGCGGCACGGAACAGCGCGACCAGGCCAGGTACGAAAGATTTCGTACCTCAGTGGAGCACGATCCTCAGGTACGATGCAAGTCGTACTTGAAGGAGGTGCCGCGTGGCCGGTAAGAACCTGGTCGGCCCGGAGGCCGATGCACTCGATCTGGGTGCGGTGTTTCGCGCCCTCGCCGACGAGCACCGTCGCTCGGTGATGACGCAGTTGGCCGCCGACCGCAGCGACGGCGAGTGGGGCTGCAACTCGTTCGATCTTCCGATCTCGAAGCAGACCCAGACCCACCACTTCCGGGTCCTGCGGGAGGCAGGTCTCATCAACGAGATCGACTACGGCAACCGCAAGGGCATCCGACTGCGACGCGCGGACATCGAGAGGAGATACCCCGGACTGCTCACCCTCCTGGGAGCGGAGCCTCCGGGCGGTACCCCCCCTCGCTAGGTGGTCGGCTCTCGAAGTCCTTCGGAGGTTGATCAGGCCGCCAAGGAGACGGAGGACCAGGACTGGGACTGCCAGGGCTTGAGCGCGTCCTGGCGAAGCCGGCGGCGCACGGTGGACGCCGAAACGGTGTCGGCGATCCCGCGCGCGGTCAGCTCGGCGGCCAGTTCCGGGCACGGCCAGCGCGCCGGTCTCGGCTGGGAGCTGGCAGGCCAGTGCTTTGGCCTCGGCGACCTGGACGGGGGTGAAGCGGGCCGGGCGCCCGCTGCGCCTGCGGTCGGCCAGGGCCGGCGAGCCGCCGTCGGCGTACCGGCCCCGCCAGGTGCGCACGGTGTCCACGTGCACACCCACCTCGACAGCGATCCGCGCGTTCGACCTGTCCCGAGTCGCCAGGAGCACGATCCGTGACCGGATCCCGGCCTGGTGCGGAGTCTTGTGACCGTGGGCCGCCTTCTTCAGCCGTTGCCGCTCCGCGGCCGTCAGGGCTATGGAGCGGGCGGCAGGAACAGGCAGGGCAGACAGGCCGATCAGCAGAAGCGGATCACAGCGCCATGGGGGCCCTGCTCATGCCGTCTCGTGGTGGAGGGGGTCCAAGGCGGTGAGTTCTTCCACCGACAGGCGCAGGGAGCCGACGGCGACGTTCTGGGCGAGGTGGTCGAGGTCGCCGGTACCGGGGATGGCCAGGACGTGGGGGCCCTGGTGCAGTGTCCACGCCAGCCGGATCTGGGCTGCGCTCACGCCGTGGGCGCGGGCGATGGCGTGCACCTCCGGGCTGTGGTCGGTGGTCGCACCGGCGGTGCGTCCGGCGCCGGCGATCGAGTAGAACGGCACGAACGCGATGCCCTGCTCACCGCAGATGCCCATGAACTCCTTCTGCTCGGGCGATGCGCCGATGCCGTACATGTTCTGGACGCAGACCACCGGTGCGATGGTCTGAGCCTCGGCGAGGTGGTGGGGGTGGATGTTGGACAGGCCCAGGTGCCGGACGAGTCCGGCCTCGCGCAGTTCGGCAAGCGCGCCGAAGCGTTCGGCGATGGAGTCGGTGCCGACGATGCGCAGGTTCACCACGTCGAGGTGGTCGCGGCCGAGCTGGCGCAGGTTCTCCTCGACCTGGCCGCGGAGTTGCCCGGGGGTGGCGTGCGGAAGCCATTGGCCTGAGGGGGCGCGGCCCGGTCCCACCTTGGTGGTGATGACGAGGTCGTCCGGGTAGGGGGCCAGTGCCTGGTTGATCAGCTCGTTGGCACAGCGCAGCGACGAGAAGTAGAACGCGGCGGTGTCGATGTGGTTCACGCCGAGTTCGACCGCGCGGCGCAGCACACTGATCGCCTGGTCGCGGTCGCGTGGGACGGCATCGGCCGCGAATGCCTCGCCGTGCTGCGTCAGGCGCATCGCGCCGAAACCGATCCGGTTGACCGTCAGGTCGCCGAGCTTCCAGGTGCCCGATGCGGCCGCGGTGATCGTTTGTGAGGTCATGGCGGGATGATCTACGCACGGTAGGCTGGCCCGCCATTGATTCATACATGCCTGAATCCATCGCGGAGCGTTCATCGTGGCAGAGCTGGCGTTCTCGACGAGCGATCTGGCGCAGGTGCGGTTCGCCGTCTCACCGATGTGGGAGGTCGCACCCAGCTTCCGACTGCTGACGTCCGCCGCCGCGCATCCGGTCCACGGACCCTGGGCCGACCAGGTACGCCCGCGTATGGAGGCCGCCGGGCTGGACCGGGGCTGGCTCCGCGAGCTGGTCCCGCCCGCCGGCGGCTACGTCCCCGACTTCCTCAACCCGGCCCCCGCCGGACCGGCCCCCACCCCGGCGGCAGAGCGGGACGCGATCCGGGCCTCGCCCGCCGACCGGGTACGCCAGGACCTCGACCACCTCGCCCGCCACAGGGGGAACCTCGGCCCCCGGCTGCGAGCCCTGCACAACGACCCGCAGGGCCTCCTGGCCAAGGTCGCAGAAGAGCTCGAAACGTACTGGGAGCTGGTACTCGCCCCCTACTGGGCACGAATCCGGGCAGTCCTGGACGCAGACGTCCTCTACCGGGCCCGTCTGGCCGCCGAGCACGGCGCCGGCCACCTCCTCAACGACCTGCACACGTCCGTGAGCTGGGACGACGACGCGCTCCGGATGTCCCGCCGAAAGCAGCCGCTGACCCGCACGACGGCAGGCGCGGGACTGCTGCTGATCCCCTCCGCCTTCACCGGACCAGGATTGCGCACCCGAACGACGCCGCCGGACCCGCCCCAACTCGCCTATCCGGCGCGCGGTGTCGGCTCACTGTGGACGAAGCGCCCCGTCACCCAGACCGGCGCCCTCTCCGCCGTACTCGGCCGCTCGCGGACCCTGCTGCTCACCGAGTTGGAGATCCCGGCCTCCACTACACAGCTGGCCCACCGCACCGGACTCTCCCCCGCAGGGGTATCCCAATACCTCACCGCGCTCCGCAACGCGGGCCTGGTCAGCGCCCACCGCGCCGGCCGCTCCGTCCTCTACGCCCGCACCGCCGCAGCCGAAACCCTTCTCCAAGCCGCCTCCGCCTGACCTCACGTCAACCCCCGAAGGATTCACGGAGCCAACCGCCAAGCACAGGCGAGCACAAGTGTCCGCCCTGTGGTCCCCCGGCTCCGGGATCACGTGCTGTATCCCTCTTCGCGCAGACAGCGCCTGTCACGGCGAGAGTCGTGAGCCTTGTCACCGCTGATGTGACCGGGCCGGATGCGGGTCTGTTCGGGCGTGTTCCGAAAGTAGCGCCGTCCGCCCGGAGGGCGGGCTCGGCGGCGTCTGGTGCGTGCGATCGCAAGGCGGAGGGCCGCCCCGACACCGGATGTATCGGGGCGGTCCCGACAGCACGGCGGGCGTGCGTGCCAGGCGTCGCCGAGCAGGCGGGACTGCCGAAACACGCCCTAGGCCGTGCTCCCCGGCCGCCCTATCCTCGTCGGTGACCAGTGATACGCCGCTCCCCCCACCAGGTCGCGTGCCGGGCTCGGGCGTTCCGATCCGCTCCGTCCGAGCAGCCGGGCGACCTCCTTCGCCGCCTCCAGGAGGCCACGGTGAACGTTCGCACCAGAAGTTCGGCCCTCATCGGCGCCCTCTGCCTCGTCGCGTCCCTGGCTTCGGCCACGGCGTCGGCGGGCGAGCCCGCCGCACCGCGCCCCGTGCGGGTCGCCCTCACCGAGGTGGCCACGGCCCAGAGCCCGACCGCCGGGGCCGCCGGACCCGGCGGCACGGTCTGGATTGCCGAACGCGCGGGCACCGTACGGGTCCTGACCGACCGGGGGCTCGGCCGGCCCGTCCTCGACATCTCCGACGACACCACGACCGACGGTGAGCGCGGCTTGCTGGGCATCGCGTTCGACCGGAGGTTCGCGCACCTCTACCTCTCGTACACCGACACCGAGGGCGCCAGCACCGTCGACGAGTTCGCCGTGCGCAAGGGCAGGATCCGGCCGGAGACCCGGCGCACCGTCTTCACCCAGGAGCAGCCCTACGCCAACCACAACGGCGGGGACGTCAAGTTCGGCCCGGACGGCTACCTCTACATCGCCCTGGGCGACGGCGGTGCGGGCGGCGACCCGCACGGGCACGGGCAGAACCTGGACAGCCTGCTCGGCAAGCTCCTGCGGATCGACCCGGCGGGCGGCCGCCCGTACGCGATCCCGTCCGACAACCCGTTCGTCGGCGACCCGGACGCCAGGGACGAGATCTGGGCGTACGGGCTCCGCAACCCGTGGCGGTTCTCCTTCGACGCGGCGACGGGGGACCTCCTGATCGGAGACGTCGGCCAGAGCGCCTGGGAGGAGATCGACTGGGCCCCGGCCGGCAGCGCGGGCGGCGAGAACTACGGATGGTCCGCGATGGAGGGCGACCACCCCTTCCGCGGCGGCGTCGAGCCCGTGAACCACGTGCCGCCGGTCCACGCGTACGACCGCAGCGGCCTGGGCTGCTCGGTCACCGGCGGCTTCGTCTACCGGGGCGAGGCGCTGCGGGCCCTGCGGGGGCGCTACGTGTTCAGCGACTACTGCGACGGCGCCTTGCGCACGCTGCGGATCACGGACGGGAAGGTGACCGGCGAGGGCGACCTCGGGGTCAGCGGCGGCGAGGTCGTCTCGTTCGTGGAGGACGGCGACCGCGAGCTGTACGTCCTCAGCAGCGACGGCTCCGTCTCCCGCCTCGACCCGGCGTGAGCCGCGTCATCCGCTCCCCCCGTCCCGCCCACCGGGCTGCGGGCCTCCCTCCCGCAGGTACGCCTCCAACTCGGCGGCCCCCGACAGCATCGCGCGCGCCCGTGCGGACAGCCGGCCGTGCCAGTCGCGCAGCGCGGCCTCCAGCGGGTCCACCCCGCCGGCCGCGCGCACCTGGGCGATCAGCGGGGCGATCCGCCCCAGCGGGTAGCCGCCCCGCCTGAGTTGGCGGACGAGCCGGGCGTCCCGCACCGCGGCCCCGTCGTACACCCGGTACCCGGTCCGGGGGTCGCGGCGCGGGGACACCAGACCGGCGCGCTCCCAGGTGCGGAGCGTGGCGGGTCTGATGCCGAGCCGGCCCGCGAGCGGTCCGATGAACGTGCCGGCGGGACCGGGCTCGCGGTCGGGCGCTCCGCCCGGCTCCAGGGCGCGCAGCGCGCTCTCGACCGCCCGGAGGGTCTGCCGGTCCTCCAGGAGTCGGGCGTGGCTCTCGTCGATGCGGCGGAGCGCCTCGTCCGTCTCCCCGTCGTTCACCGCCCGCATGATCGAGGTGGCGGCGGCGTGGCCGTGGCCGGGGACCAGGGCGAGGAACGCCCGCAGGGCCTGCGCGTGGCGGGGGGTGTAGGTCCGGTAGCCGGTGGGCGTGCGCCCGGCGGGTGGCAGGACGCCCGCCGCCTCGTAGTTCCTGACTGCCTGCGTCGACAGGCCGTGGTCGCGCGCCAGATCGATCGGCCGGAGCCGTCTGTGTTCACGCATCTGTTCCCCTGTTTGAGGCTTTTCCTCGAATTCCCCGCAGGGTTCCGCCAGAAGGTTCCACCGTGTGTTCAACGATACCGTTCAAGGCATGACTACGGACCTCCAGAACGCCGCCCATGCCGTGGACGCCGCGGCCGTCATGACGCTGTTCCCGGCCCGGCCCCGGCTGCTCGGCCTCGGCGAGCCCACCCATGGTGTGGAGGCGCCCCTGCGACTGCGCAACGACCTCTTCCGGCAGCTCGTCGAGGAAGAGGGCTACCGGACGATCGCGCTCGAGAGCGACTGCCTGAAGGGGCTGGTGGTCGACGCCCACGTCACCACCGGCGCGGGCACGCTCGACGACGTCATGGAGCGCGGATTCAGCCACGGGTGGGGCGCGTCGGCGGCCAACCGCCGGCTCGTGGCCTGGATGCGCGCGTTCAACGAGGGGCGGCCCGCCGCCGAGCGCGTGCGCTTCGCCGGCATCGACGGCCCGCTGGAGATGGCCGCCGCGGCGAGTCCCCGCGCAGCGCTCACCGCGCTGCACGGCTACCTCGCCGCGCATGTGGACCCGGACCTGCTGCCCTGCACCGCCGCGTCCCTGGACCGCCTGCTGGGCGCCGACGAGCGGTGGACCGATCCCGCCGCGATGCGGGACCCCGCCCGGTCCACGGGGCGTTCGGCGCGGGCCGGGGAGTTGCGCCTGATCGCCGACGACCTGGTGGCGGTCCTCGAGGCGTGGACCCCGCATCTGCTCGCGGCGACCTCGCGGGAGGAGTGGGACCGGGCGCGCCTGTACGGCCGCACCGGAGCGGGTCTGCTGCGCTACCACTCCGCGATGGCCGACACGTCCGCGAGCCGCTGGGCGCGCCTGACGGGGCTGCGGGACCTGATGATGGCCGAGAACCTGCTGGCCGTCGTCGAACGGGGTCCGGCGGTGGTCCACGCCCACAACGGCCATCTCCAGCGCCGGCGGAGCACCATGCGGATGGGCGGCCGCCCGGTGGAGTGGTGGAGCGCCGGGTCGCTGGTCGAGGCCCGCCTGGGCGAAGGGTACGGCTTCCTCGCCACCGCCTTCGGCACCCTGCGCTCCCACGGGGTCGGCGCTCCCCCGCCGGACACCGTGGAGGGACTTCTGTACGCGCTCCCCGGCGACCGGTGCCTCGTCGACCCCGCCCGCTGGGCCCCCGCCCTCGGCGTCCCGCGTCCCGTCCCGCGCGTGTCGCCCTACTTCGGCTACGCCCCGCTGGACCCGTCGCACCTGGGCGGGATCGACGGGATCGTGTTCATGAAGGACGTGCACGACGGATGAGTCCACCGGGGTGAATCCTCACGCGTCCGGGAATAGCGGGCACGGCGCGGTGTTGATCACGCCATGACTTCTGTGACGCACGAGGCATTCGGACGCATCGGTATCTGGAGCAGCGCCCTGCACGGGTCGCGGGTGGACGAGGCGGGCAGAGGGGCGATCGCGGAGGCGGTCGCCGAACTCGAGGAGCTGGGGTACGGGACGCTGTGGATCGGGGGGAGCCCGTCGCCGGACGACGCGGCGGCCATCGTCTCCGCCACCCGGACGGTCACGGTGGCGACCGGCATCCTCAACATCTGGGAGCACACCGCCGAGGAGGCGGCGGAGCGCGTCGCGGCGGTCGACGCGACCGCTCGCGGGCGGTTCGTCCTCGGTCTGGGCGTCAGCCACGGCCCGTTGGTGCCGCAGTACGCCAAGCCGTACAGCGCGATGACGGCCTACCTCGACGGACTCGACGCCGCCGCCGCGCCCGTGGGGCCCGACCGCCGGGTCCTGGCGGCGCTCGGGCCGAGGATGCTGAGGCTCGCGGCGGACCGGGCCCTGGGGGCGCACCCCTATCTCGTGACCACCGAGCACACGGCGGAGGCCCGCGAGGCGCTCGGCGCCGGCCCGCTGCTCGCCCCCGAACTGACGGTGGTGCTCGACACCGATATCGACCGGGCCCGCGCCACCGCGCGGAACATGCTGGGGATGTACCTCCAACTGCCCAACTACACCGCCAACCTGCTGCGGCTGGGGTTCTCGGAGGAGGACTTCGCGTACGGCGGGAGCGTCCGGCTGCTCGACGCCCTCTTCGCGCTGGGCGACGCCGAGCGGGTGAGGGCCCGGACGCAGGCGTACCTCGACGCCGGGGCGGACCACGTCGCGCTCCAGGTGCTCACGGCGGGCGAGGGGGGCTCCGGCCTCCCGCGGGCCGCGTGGCGCGAGCTGGCCGACACGTTCGGCGACCGGCTCTGACCTGGGCGGTCCCCCTCCGCGCCCGGCCGCGCCGGTCGCCTCGCCCCTCCGTCAACGTACCGCCCGCTTCTCCCCGTTCGGCTGGTGCGCGGCGTGCCGGGTGGATCGCCCGGCGTCCTGGGCAGCCTCCCGGCGAGCGATCGTGGAGGGGGAAGTCTCGTGGGAGTCTCACGCCGGTACGGGCGCGCCATCACCGAGGGGCCGACGCCGGCCGACGCGGCGGGAGCGCCCGCCCTGCCGTATCCGAGCGGCTGGTCGGCGCTGGCCTTCTCCCATGAGCTGCGGCCGGGTGACGTGCTCACCCGGCCGCTGGCCGGGAGCGACGTCGTGCTGTACCGCCTCGGCAGCGGGGCGCTGCGCGCCGTCCGCCCGTACTGCCCGCACCTCGGCGCCCACCTCGGTCTCGGGAAGGTCGAGGGCGAGGACCTGACGTGCCCCTTCCACTTCTTCGCGTTCGGCCCGGACGGTGCGTGCGTGCGCACGGGTTACGGCACGCCGCCGCCGCGGTCCGCGCTGACGCACCTGCCCGTCCACGAGGTCAACGGGGCCGTCTTCGTCTGGCGCCACCATGACGGCCGGGCTCCCGACTGGTGGATCCCGCGGTGGCACCAGATCGGGCGCCGGCCCGCCCGCACGGCGGCCTGGGAGCTGGCGGGCAACGTGCAGGAGGTGATCGAGAACTCGGTCGACCTCGGGCACTTCGCCACCCTCCACGGCTGGACGAGGGCGGAGATCGGCGGGCCGGTGGAGTACGAGGACGCCAGGTTCCACGTCTCCATGCGCGCCCACGAGAGCGCTCCGCTCCTGGGGGACTTCACCGTCGACGTGGAGGTGGACGGATACGGGCTCGGCTGTCTGCACGCCGATGTGCACACGCCGCTCCTGGGCCTGCGGATGTGCACCATGGTGATGCCCACGGCCATCGGGCCCAACCGGATGCAGTTCCGGCAGTTGAACCGCATCGCGTTCGACGCGTCCGACCGGTTGCCGCCCCCGCTCGCACGGGCCGTCAGCCGTGTCGCGGCCCGGCTCCTGGAGGGGCCCGTCTTCCGGTCCAGTTGCGCGTTCACCGCCGCCGACTTCCCGATCTGGCATCACAAGGAGTACCGGCAGCCGCCCCGGCTCGCTTCGGGCGACGGGCCGATCGGGCCGTTCCGGCGGTGGGCCGAGCGGTTCTACCCCCCGGCGCCCGAGCCGATCACCGCACCTCGGTCCCCGGCTGCCGAGGAAGGGAGCGCCGTCTGACGCGGCCTCCTCCCCTCCGGGGGGGGCGGAGCCCGTCCGGAGGCCCCGGACGGTTCCCGAGCGGGTACGGAATCCGCGGCCCCGCTTGCGGTGTAAAGGGCCCGGCGGCGGGCATGAGGAAGAGGACCCGAGTTCCCGAGGGCTTACCCCCGGCCCACGGAAAACGTCCGGCCCCACCCGGCCTCCCCCGCCCGGTGGGGCCGCGGCGCGTCCGGGGGCGGACAGCGCTCCGCCCGGAGCCGGCGTGCCGCTGTGCCGTACTCCGGGCGGGGGCGCTGCCTCAGCTCTGCGGCCGCTTGCCGTGGTTCGCGGCGTTCTTGCGGCGGGCCTTCTTCTTACGACGTCGCTTCGATGACATCGAACCCTCCTTCTCTACGGTGCCTCGCGGCCGGTGCTCCGGGCGGTGCGGCCCGGCGATCATCGGGCCGCATACCCACGCATACCGTGACAAACACCTGGTGCGGGCCCAAACGGGTGATGGCGGGCGGGGCTCAGGGCCGGTAGCGCAGGGGGTGGTCGTCCGGGACCTGGACCACCGCGATCCGCACCCCGTCCGGGTCGGCGATCCACATCTCGATCAGCCCCCAGGGTTCCCGCACCGGCGGCCGCAGGATGCTCACGCCCTTGGCCCGCAGCTCCTCGTGGGCCGCTTCCGCGTCGTCGACCTGGAGCCAGATCCGCAGGGCGGGCGAGGGCGCGCTCTCCGCCCGCCCGGAGACCTCCAGGAACCCGCCGCCGAGGAAGTAGACCGTGCCGCGCTCGGGGCCCGTGCCGAACTCGCGGTGGACGGAGAGGCCGAGGGCCCCGCCGTAGAAGGCGCGTGAACGCTCGGGATCGGTGGGGCTCAGCAGGATCCGGCTGCCCAGTACGTGCACCATCCCCCGAGCGTACGCCGGTCGCCGCGCGCGTACCCGGTGCCGGACCCGGTCAGTTGGCCAGCTCGTCGACGAAGTCCTCGGCGCACCGGTCCTCCGCCGTCCGGCCTCCGGCCCGGTTCATGCAGTCCTCGAACTCCTCGAACGCGCCGGAGTCGAGCACGGAGACCGCGACGGCGAGGACGATCGCGGAACCGATGAGCCCGAGCGCCCCCAGGACCACGCCGGCTATGGCCATCCCCCGGCGCGGGGCCCGTCCCCGGCGGGTGCGCAGCGCGGCGACGATACCGAAGACGACGGCGAGCAGGCCGAGAAGGAGTCCGCCCGCCACCGTCCAGAAGAACAGGCACGCCAGGAGGCCCATGACGAGGGCGGTGATCGCGAAGCCGTTCGATCCGGCGGGCGCCGGGCCGCCGTGGACGTCGCGGTCGGCGGCGGGCTCGTCCGCGTACGGGGAATTCGGGTACGAAGGGAGGGACATGGGGTGCGCACTCCTGTTCTCCTGGCCTTCCCTGCCCCTGCCCCGGCGCCGTTCCTTCATGCGCGGGTGCGGTCCCGCCCGGCCGCCGGCCGTCGTCCGGCGGGGCGGCACCCGCGTCCCGTACGCGAGGAAGGTGCGGGCCCCGGCGACGGGGGGGGGGGGGGGGGGGGGGGGGGGGGGGGGTGGGGTGGGGGGGGGGGGGGGGGGGGGTAGAGAGTATGAGGGTGTGCTATTCGCCAACGTCGCTAAACCCTGAGACTAGAC
>NZ_JBVJCD010000019.1:0-84989 GCF_055588985.1 Streptomyces sp. NPDC041970 | reverse complement strand
CCTCCCCCCCCCCCCCCCCCCCCCCCCCCGCCCCCCCCCCCCCCCCCCCCCCCCCCCCCCCCCCCCCCCCCCCCCCCCCCCCCCCCCCCCCCGCGGCGGCCCCGGCGCTCAGGCGGGGTCGGCCGCCATGCTCTCCACCAGGCTCCTGGGCCGCAGGTCGGTCCAGTTCTCCTCCACGTACTCCAGGCACACCTGCCGCGTGGCCTCCGGGTGCGCCACCGTCCACCCGGCGGGCACCTCGGCGAAGGCGGGCCACAGCGAGTGCTGTCCCTCGTCGTTGACGAGCACCAGATAGGCGCCGTCCTCGTCGTCGAAGGGGTTGGTCACGTTCGTCCTCCATCGGCTCGGGTGGGACTGACTTCCATGGGACGCGGGCGACCTACCCATCCCCCGCGCGGTTGACGCACCGCTTCTCGCGGAACGCCGGGCAGCGGCCGGCCGAGGTGCGCCGCCGCGGTCGCGGGCCGAGGACCCTCGCGGGGGACGGCTCAGTGGTCGCCGGAGAGTTCGCCGCTGAGCTTTCCGTGGAGGGCGGCGCTGGGCCGGTTGAGGCCGATGATCTCGACCCTCTTGCCGCGCTGGGCGTACTTGGTCTCGATCGCGTCGAGGGCGGCGACGGACGAGGCGTCCCAGACGTGGGCGGCGGACAGGTCGACCACCACGGTCTCGGGGTCGCCCGCGTAGTCGAACCGGCCGACCAGGTCGTTGGAGGAGGCGAAGAACAGTTCGCCGGTCACCCGGTAGACGACGGTCGCGCCGTCCGGGCCGGCGGTGGGCGTGACCTCGGCCAGGTGGGCGACGCGCTTGGCGAAGATCACCATCGCGGTGAGGGTGCCGACGACGACGCCGACGGCGAGGTTGTGGGACACCACGACGCACACCACCGTGACGACCATGACGGCGGTCTCCCCGAGCGGCATCCGCCGCAGCGTCCGGGGTGCGACGGAGTGCCAGTCGAACGTCGCGAACGCCACCATGACCATGACGGCGACGAGCGCGGCCATCGGGATGTCGGAGACGACCGGCCCGAAGACGACGCACAGCGTCATCAGGAACACGCCGGCGAGGAAGGTCGAGACGCGGGTGCGGGCTCCGGAGACCTTCACGTTGATCAGCGTCTGGCCGATCACCGCGCACCCGCCCATGCCGCCGAGGAGACCGGTGACGATGTTGGCGATGCCCTGGCCGATCGACTCGCGGGTCTTGTCGGAGTGGGTGTCGGTGATCTCGTCGACCAGCTTCGCGGTCATCAGCGACTCCATCAGCCCCACCAGCGCCATGGCGAACGCGTACGGGGCGATCGTCGTCAGCGTCTCCGCGGTGAGGGGCACATCGGGCAGACCGGGCGCCGGCAGCGCTGAGGGCAGGTCGCCCTTGTCGCCCACGGTCGGCACCGCGATGCCCGCCGCGACGGTGATCACGGTCAGGACGACGATGGAGACCAGCGGCGCCGGGACCGACGCGGTGATCCTCGGGAAGAGCACCATCAGCGCCAGTCCACCGGCGATCAGCGGGTAGACCGCCCACGGGACGTCGCGCATCTCCGGGATCTGCGCGCCGAAGACGAGGAGGGCGAGCGCGTTGACGAAACCCACCATGACCGAGCGGGGGATGAACCGCATCAGCCTCGCCACTCCGAGCGCCCCCAGGACGATCTGGAAGACGCCGGCGAGGATGACGGCGGCGATCAGGTGGCCCAGACCGTGCTCGCGGTTGAGCGGGGCGATCACCAGGGCGACGGCCCCGGTGGCGGCGGAGATCATCGCCCGCCGCCCGCCGACGATCGAGATGGTGACGGCCATGGTGAAGGAGGCGAACAGGCCGATGGCCGGTTCCACCCCGGCGATGATCGAGAAGGAGATCGCCTCGGGGATCAGCGCGAGCGCGACCACCAGGCCGGCCAGGATCTCGGTCCGCCAGACCTTGGCGTCGGTCAGCCAGTGCGGTGTGAGACCGCGCAACCGCGCGGCGGGGGAAGGGTGCAGCTTGGTCAAGACGCCTACCTGTCGTGCTCGGGCACGCCCGGCGTCGCACTCCGGACACGCGGAAGGGGGCCGCGGGGCCCGCGCGCGGCGGGCCGGGGGTCCGCGGCCGCGAGGGGCCCGCGCGGACGCGGCCGCCGGACGGGAGCGGGAATCGGAGCGGGCGACGGCGCCGGGCGTCATCGGCAGGCGCCCGCCCTCTCCCGCACGGCATCGCGCGAGACGACGACCGACCCGCTCCGGATGAGGTCACGGAACGGGAGCGGACCGCGCCTCGCACGGACGACGACTCTACCCTAACGTTAGGGTAGAGATCGGAGGCGGCCGACCGCGGCCCCGGCCGCAGAGTGAAGTGGAGGGCTCCCGCGTGGGCAGCGAGCACATGCAGATCGGCGAGGTCGCCGCGCGGACCGAGCTGTCGCTGCGCACCATCCGGCACTACGAGGAGGCCGGGCTCGTCCTCCCCTCCGCCCGCTCCGAGGGGGGCTTCCGCCTCTACACCGAGGCCGACGTCGCCCGCCTGATGGTGATCCGCCGGATGAAGCCGCTCGGGTTCTCCCTCGGGGAGATGGGCGATCTGCTGGAGGCCACCGACCGCCTCGACTCCGGGGCCGAGCTGCCTCCCGGCGAGCGCGAGGAGCTGGTCGAGCGCGTCCGCGCCTTCGAGCGGAGCGCGGGCGACCAGGTGGAGAAGCTCCGTACGCAACTGGCGCGGGCCGAGGAGTTCGCCGGATCGCTGCGCGACCGGCTCGCCTCCGAGAACCGGGTCTGACGCCCGGCGGGGCTCCGGGCCCTCAGCCCGGCGGCCCGCGCGCCTTCGCCCCGCCCCGCCCGCGGGGGCTGTGCCAGAATCCCGCCCATGGCTCCGCGATATCCACGCCCCCTGCGCCCCGGCGACCGTATCGGTGTCACGTCCCCGTCGACCGGCGTGCCCGAGGAGTTGCGCGAGCGGCTCGCGGTGGCCGTGCGGGACGTGGAGGCGCGGGGGTACGAGGTGGTGATCGGCCGGTGCATGGACGGTTCGCGCCACGTCAGCGCGTCCGCGGCCGACCGGGCGGCCGAGTTGACGGCGATGCTGACGGACCCCGCCATCAGGGCCGTGGTGCCGCCGTGGGGCGGGGAGTGCGCGATCGACCTGATGCCGCTGCTCGACTGGGACCGGCTGCGCGCGGCGGAGCCGACCTGGGTGGTGGGGTACTCGGACATGTCGACCGTCATGACGCCCCTGACCCTGCTCACCGGGGTGGCGACCGTGCACGGGAACAACCTCATGGACACCCCGTACCTGCCGCCGGAGGGGCTGGTCTCCTGGCTGGACGTCGTCGCCGCCCCGCCCGGTCACCGGTTCACCCAGATCCCGCCGGGACGGCACCGCGCCACGGGGTGGGACGACTGGGCGGAGCGTCCGGACGTGCGGACGTTCACCCTGGACACCCCCGGACGGTGGACCAGACTGGACGGCGAGGGCGACGTGGACGTCGAGGGGCGGCTGATCGGGGGCTGCATCGAGACCCTGTGCAACCTCACGGGCACCCCCTACCTCGACGTCTCCGCCTTCGCGCGGGCGCACGCGCCGGAGGGCCTGCTGGTGTACGTGGAGGCCGCGGGCGAGGACGCGCTGGCCATCTGCCGTTATCTGCACGGGATGCGGCTGGCCGGCTTCTTCGACGCGGCCAACGCCGTGCTCGTCGGCCGGGCGCCGGGAGCGGACGCGGACTCGCTCACCCAGCACGAGGCCGTGCTGGACGCGCTCGGGCCGCTGGACGTGCCGATCGTCGCCGACGTCGAGTGCGGCCACCTGCCGCCGTACCTGCCCCTGGTCAACGGGGCGCGCGGCCGGGTCGTGCACACCGCGACGCGGAGCGAGCTGACGCAGGCGCTGGTCTGACGCCCCCCAACCCGCGGAAGGGGCGTCCGGCCCGCGGTCGGCCGGACGCCCCCGGAGCCGGGTCAGGCCTCGGTGAGCACGGTGTCGATCTCGCGGAGGAAGTCGTCCAGGTCGCCGGGGTCGCGCGAGCTGATCAGCGTCCAGCCCGAGGCGTCGTCGCGGACCACCGACCTGTCGACCCAGTCGCCGCCCGCGTTGGTGATGTCGGTGCGCAGGGACGCGTACGAGGTCAGCGTCTTGCCCCGCACGTAACCGCCCTCGACCAGCGCCCACAGCCCGTGGCAGATGGCCGCCACCGGCCTTCCCGAGGCGGTGAACGAGCTGACGATGCGGGTGGTGGCGTCCTCCAGGCGCAGCGAGTCGGCGTTCAGCGTGCCGCCCGGAACCAGCAGCAGGTCGTACGCGCCGGGGTCGACGTCGCCGAGGGTGAGGTCGGGGCGGACCGTCTCGCCGGGGTCGCGGTCGCCGACCAGCGTGCGGATCTCGTCCCCGGAGACCGCCGCCACGGTGACCTCCGCTCCCTTGTCGCGTAGGTGCTTCACGGGGACGACGAGTTCGTCCTGCTCGACCCCGTAGTTGGTGACGATCGCCAGAATCCGGCGGCCGCCGAGCTCGGTGGTGGCCATGGCCCGCTCCCTTCCTCTTCGTTTCCCTCTTCCGGGCCGGCACGCTGGTCGTGCCGGCGGGTGCTGCTCATCCCCCCGTGATGCGGACGCACTCCGCGACGGTGTCGCGGAGGCTGCCGGTCCGCGCCAGGGTCTCGCGCTGGATGCGGGCCCCGTTCCCGCGCCGCTCGACGTCGACCAGGGCCTTCTCCACGGCCGCCAGGTCGCCGCTGTCCTCCAGGGCCTCCCGTACGTGGTCCACCAGGGCCCGCAGGACGTCGGCCGCCGGTTCCGGCCGCTGGGTGCGCGGGTCGATCAGCCGCTCCTCCACCCCGGACCTGGCCGCCTGCCAGGTCGCCACGCGCAGCAGCGCCGTGCTGATGTCCGGCGGCGGCTGACCGGCCCGCCACTGCCTGGCGGCCGTCTCCACCAGCCCCCGTACCAGCGTGGCGAGCAGCACCGTGTCGGCCGGGTCCAGGCAGACGTCCGCGATCCTGACCTCCACTGTGGGGTACCGGTGCGAGAGGCGCGCGTCGAAGTAGACCATCCCCTCGTCCTTGAGGACCCCGGTCCCGACCAGGGCCCGCACCTGCGCGTGGTACCGCTCGGGGGAGCCGTGGAGGTCCACGGGCCCGGCCGACGGCCACCTGCCCCACACCCGGCTGCGGTAACTGGCGTACCGGCTGTCCTTCCCCTGCCAGAACGGGGAGTTCCCGCTCAGGGCGAGCAGGACCGGCAGCCAGCCGCGCACCCGGTCGAGGACGGCGACGCCCTCCTCGTCCGATGCCACCTCCACGTGGACGTGGCATCCGCAGGTGAGCTGCTCCTGGGCGGTCAGCCCGAAGCGCTCCTCGATCCACCGGTAGCGCTCGCCCGCGCCGATCTGCGGGCTGACCGGCAGCGGCGACGTCGCCAGGGCGGCAACCGACGCCCCCGCCTCGGCGGCATGGCGGATCGCCTCGGCGCGCCGGCGGTGCACCGATTCGGCGATGTCGTCCATGTCCGCGTGGGGCTGGGTGGCGAATTCCAGTTGCTGGCGGTGCAGCTCCGACTCGAAGGCGGATTCTCCGCTCGCGTCCTTCTCGGCGAGCGCGAGCACCGCCGAGGACAGAGCCCGTGCCTCCCCGCTCGCCCCGTCGACCAACAGCAGTTCTTCCTCGACGCCCACCGTACGGACCACGATGTCTTCTTCCCTTCGCGATCAGACGGACAGGACGGAGTCGTCTTCGGGCCGGGCGCCCGGAAGCCGGTGTCTGGCGGCGACCAGCGCGCTGTCCACGTCGCCCGTCCCGGTCGACACGCACAGGGTGTAGGCCAGGTCTTCCATGCGCTGCCGCGCCTCCTGGCTGCCGTCCTCGGCGTGCAGTGCGCGCAGGACCTCGTACTGCTCGATCAGTTCGCGCAGCACGGTGGGGTGGGCCATCAACATGCGGGGGGCATCCTTCCGCCGGGTTCTTCGTGTGCCGTCATGTGCCCTCGGGGGGCACACGCCGCGTACCCCCGGTCGGGCGACGCACACGCGGCGGGCCCTGTGACCGCCGCCGCCTCCCGCTCGGGGCGACTGCTTCGCCCGGCAACGGGTACGCAGCAGGGCGAACCAGTCCTCCCCGGACGTTCCGGGGCCGTACGGAAGGAAGATCCTCATGACCGACCGCAGGCCGGAGGGAACCGCCTACACCGGGGACACCGGCAGCCCGCCTCCCGTGCCGGCCGACCTGCCGGACCAGCAGAACCAGGAGGGCGAGGACCCCCTGGACATACCGGTGCCGGACCGGGTGGCGCGCAACGGCGAGCAGGAGCCGGACCCGGACGAAGCCGGCTCCGGGCGGGACGAGCCGCGCAACGCCGGAGCCCACCCCGAGCATCCGACCCCGGACGAGTCGCCCGGCTGAGCCCGGGGGCGGCCCGAGGCGCGCCGCGCGCGCATACGCCCGTGCCCCGGCCCTCCGTGGGCCGGGGCACGGGCGTATGGGCTCAGTGGTGACCGCGCGCGCTGCTCGACGCGCCCCCGAAGAGCCTGGCCACGGCCCGGAAGGGCAGCGTGACCACCGTGGCGACGGCTCCTCCCACGGACCGGAGCACATCCGCGATGGCCTTCAGCATGATTCGTCCTCCGTTCTCGCCCCGGAGGCTCCGGGGACGTCCGGTTGGGACTCCACGGGTACCCGGCCCGCGCCGCCGCAACCCGGCGGACGGTCCGCGCCCGGCTTCTCCCGCTCGCGGTCGGAGGGTCCGAAGACGCCTTCGGGCCCCGGAGCGCAGCGCGCTCCGGGGCCCGAAGGGGGTACGACTCGGATCAGGCGGTGGTGATGTTCTCCGCCTGCGGGCCCTTCTGGCCCTGGGTGATGTCGAAGGTCACCGCCTGGCCTTCCTGGAGCTCACGGAAGCCGGAGGAGTTGATGTTGGAGTAGTGCGCGAAGACGTCGGGGCCGCCGCCGTCCTGCGCGATGAAGCCGAAGCCCTTTTCCGAGTTGAACCACTTGACGGTTCCGCTGGCCATGCCTGTACCTCTCAGCAGTGAACGGATCCGCACCGCGCGGACCCGGAGGTGATCGCCCTGGTTCTCAGGCACTGCACAGCAAAACGCCCGCGCCAGGCGCGGGCAGGTACTGCGAACCACGACATCTGCGGAAGACGCTACACGGCGGGATCACTCATCACCAGAGAGCAACGCCATTTTGCTGACGATCGCCCGCACCGCCACCGGCCCGTACCGCGCCGATCACCCCCCGTTCAGGGCCCGTCGGGGACCGGCCCGGTGCGCGTCGCGCGGCTATCGGGGCGCCAGCAGACGCCAGAGCATCAGGCCCCCCACCGCGCAGACGAGCAGGCCGCCCACCAGGGCCAGCGTCCCCCGGCGCACGTTGTCGGGCTGGAACCCGCCGAGCACGCTGAAACAGAGCCGCACGCCGTAGGACACCGTGAGCGCCCCGCACACCGTGACGGCGAATCCGGCCGCGATGGCGTCCCACTGGCTCTCGAACACCCGTTGGTAGACACCCGGATTCCGGGTGGCCAGGACGTATCCGGCGGACGTGAACAGGGCGGCGGGGAAGGCCACCAGGCCGAAGACGACGGCCAGGCGCCGGATCACCGGAACGACCCCGCTTCGACCGGGAAGCGGGAGAGGCGCTCCCTCACCGACCTGACCAGCCGCTCCTCCCACCGGTCCCGTTCGGCGACGTGTGTGAACAGCTCCCGCATCCGGTTCACCTCCTCGACCATGACGTGGTCCTCGTGCGCCAGTCGGCGCCTCAGCGGCCGTTCGATGAGCAGGGAGAGGGCGACGTGCGCCCCGAGCGCGAGCGCCGCCGCGATCAGGCCCACCGCAACGGCCGCGCGGCCGGGCCCGTCGCCGCTCGCGGCGGCGAGCAGCAGCGCCGCCGGGATCGCCACGGCGACCAGGGCCGAGGCGGTCCGGGGCCGGCGCACCCGCCGCCGCCGGGCGCTGAGGGCCTGCACGGCGGCCAGCCGCCGCTCGGCGGCGGCCAACGTCCGCAGGAACGCCGCTCCGTTGTCGATGGCGGCCATGTCACTCCCCGTTCCGCTGGGTGATGAACGTCTGGAGTTCCTGCCCGAAGCAGGCGCGCAGCGTGCCGATCTCCGCGTCGTCCAGTCGGGAGGTCTGGGCGGGCAGCCCCGGCAGGTACTGGTGGCGGATGAGGCGCGAGGCCATCGGGAGGACCGACAGGCGCAGCGAGGTCTCGCTCCGCAGATCCCGCATGAGCGCGGCGAAGGGCGACTCGCGGCCTCCGTGGCCCGGAATGTAGTGGTCGCGCGCCTCGTCGAGGCGGTCCCAGTACAGGTCGCACTTGGACACCGCCACGATCATCCACCGCAGCCGTCTGGCGAGTTGTCGGTCGATGATCGCGTCGACCAGCAGCCGGAAGTCGGCCGCCTCCTTGCGGCGGTGCCAGGCGCGTACGGCTTCCTCGTCGACGGGGCCGTCGGCGGCGAGCGCCTCGTGGACGTCGCGCTGGGCGCCCCGCTGCCAGATCCTGTTGTGCCCCCAGCAGACGACGTGGATGATGCCGTGCGGGGAGGCGTCGCCGCGCATCGTGTCGGTCAGGGCGCGTTCGCGCTGCGCGGAGAGCTGGCCCGGAATGACCGTGACGGCGGCCCTGACGCGCCGGCCGCCGGAGCGCAGGACCGCGGCGTGCTTCTCGATGTCGGGGCTGCGGGAGCTGTCGTCGTCGCCGCTGCGGATCGACTGCGTCAGCGCGTCGTACAGGACGGTCTTGCCCGCCCCCGCCTCCCCGGTGATGGCGACGGGGTTGACCGAGATGCCGAACCGGCCGTGCGCCGCGGCCGTGCTCGTACCCGCCCCCGGCGCGCCGCCCTCGACGGCGTGCCGGACGCTCTCCCACCGCGATCGGGTGTCCTCCCAGACGTCGGGCACGCGCGTAACTCCCCCGGTGTCGGCCGATGGAGGGATGCTATCGATCAGCGGGCTTCCGCGCAGCCGTACGCGAGGCGTTCGCGGCGGCGTGGAGCCGCCCGGTCCGCTACTGGATGAACCGGGGCAGCCAGCGGGCCTGGTAGTCGGGGTGCCCGGCGTACTCGGCCGCCAACTGCCGTACGGCGAAGCCCAGTCCCACCGCCCGGCCGGAGGGGAAGTCGTGGGCGGGGCGGTCGGTGTCCAGATGGGCCACCTCCGCGTACTCCCCCAGCAGGACGCGGTTGGTCTCGACGCGCTCCAGGGTGCGCGCGGGGTCCTGCCGGGCGATGTGCTCGTCGAAGCCCCGGCCCCGTACCGTGAACGCCACGCCGCCGGTGCGGTCGTGGACCTCGCCCGGCACGTCGGCCGGACAGCGCCATCGGTCCCCGCCGGCGGCCTGTGCGACCTGTTCCTCGTCGGCGAGCCGCGCCTGGACGAAGGCCACCATCTCCGCGTTGCCGCCCATCGGATGCCGCTCCCTTGCGCTGGTGGGTCTCTGCACTGAACGGGGAGCATTCTGGTGGACCGGACGCGGCGGGAGCCACCTCCGCCCCTCCTTCACCCGGCCGTGTCCCCCTCGCCCGGCGCGGCGCGGTCGGCGAGCAGCCGGTGCAGCGGTTCGGTCTCCCGGCGGCGGTACTCCTGCACGGCCCAGCCGTTGCCGTCCGGGTCGGTGAAGTAGAGGAAGGTCGCGCCGTCCTGTTCGCCGTACCGCCGGGGTGGCGTGGCCTCGACGCCCCGGTCGCGGAGCCGGGCGTACGCGGCCTCGATGTCGGTGACGCAGAGCTGGAGGCCGTGGTACGTGCCCGGCCGCGGGTCCCCCGTCGGCTCGGGCAGGCCCTCGGTGAGGGCGATCGAGCAGCCGGAGCCGGGCGGCGTGAGCTGCACGACCCGTGCGCCGGGCAGCACCTCGTCGTCGAGGTCGACGGCGAAGCCGAGCTTGTCCCGGTAGAAGTCGCGGGCCCGGTCCACGTCGGTCACGGGGAGCCGGATCACTTCGAGGGTCCAGTCCATGGGTCGGTGTGTCCTTTCGCGCGGGTCGGGCCGGGGCCCTTCATCCGCCCGGCGTTCGCGGCCCGCCGGGCGGCCGCCGGCCGGGCCCGTGCGGTGCGGGGGCGTCGGGCGTCGCGGCGGCGCCCGACTCCGCGCCCCCGGCCTCGCCACCGCCCTGGAGGCGGGCCAGGTCGCCGGGTCGGACCTGGATGACGAACAGGGCGATCAGCGCGGCCAGGACGGCGAAGCAGGCGGCGACGACGAAGGCGCTGGACACGCCCGAGGCCAGTACCTCGTCGCCCCAGGGCGGCGGCAGCTCGCCGGTCCGGCGGAACTCCATCCGCTGGGCCGCCGTGGCCTTCCGGAGGAAGTCGGGCGCCTGGTCGGCGGCCTCCTGCCGGCCGGCCGTGCCGAAGGCGGTCACCAGGATCGAGAGGCCGAGGGACCCGCCGACCTGCTGGGTGGCGTTGAGGATGCCTGAGGCCGCGCCCGCGTCCTTCGGCGCGACGCCGGAGACCGCCATCAGGGTCAGCGAGACGAACTGCATCCCCATGCCGAAGCCGAACACGAGCATCGGGCCGAGGAGGGAGCCGAGGTAGGAGCTGTGGACGTCGGTGAGGGTGAGCCAGCCCAGCCCGGCGGCGGCCAGCAGCGCGCCCGCCGCCATGAACGGTTTGGGGCCCCAGCGGGGCAGCAGCCGGGAGGCCGCGCCCGCCCCGACCGCGATGATCGCGCTCACCGGCAGGAACGCGAGCCCGGCGCGCAGCGGGCTGAAGTCGAGGACGTTCTGCACGAAGAGGGTCAGGAAGAAGAACATCCCGAACATCGCCGCGGCCAGGCTGAGCATCATGCCGTAGACCCCGGCGCGGTTGCGGTCGCGGAACATCCACAGAGGGGTGATGGGCTGCCTGGAGCCGCGCTCGACGGCGACGAAGAGCGCCAGCAGCACCACGGCGGCGGCGAACGAACCGAGCGTCAGCGCGTCGCTCCAGCCGTCCTCCGAGGCCCGGATGAACCCGTAGACGAGCAGCACCATGCCCAGCGTCGAGGTGAGGGCGCCCGCCACGTCGAAGTGGCCCGGCCGGCGTGCGGACTCGGGGATGCAGCGGGGTGCGGCGAAGGCGATCAGCAGGCCGATGGGCACGTTGACGAAGAGGACCCAGCGCCAGTCCAGCCACTCCACCAGCAGGCCGCCGGCCAGCAGGCCGATGGCGCTGCCGCCCGCCGACACGGCGGCGAACACGCCGAAGGCCCTGTTGCGTTCGGGCCCTTCGCGGAAGGTGGTGGTGATCAGCGACAGCGCGGTGGGCGAGGCGACGGCGCCGCCGACGCCCTGGAGCGCGCGGGTCGCCAGCAACTGCCAGGGCTCCTGGGACAGGCCGCCGAGCAGCGAGGCGAAGACGAAGAGGAGCACGCCGCAGACGAAGACGCGGCGGCGGCCGAGGACGTCGCCGAGGCGTCCGCCGAGCAGCAGCAGGCCGCCGAAGGTCAGCGTGTAGGCGTTGACCACCCAGGAGAGGTTCTGGGTGGAGAACCCCAGGGACTCCTGCATGTGCGGGAGCGCGATGTTGACGATGGTGACGTCGAGCACCACCATGAGCTGGCACGAGGCGATGACCAGCAGGGCCAGTCCGCTGCCCCGGCCCCGTCCGGGGGGCTCGGCGGTGTGCGCGGGTGTCGCGTGGGAGCCCGTCATGGTGGGTCGTCTCTCGTGCGAGGGCAGTGCGCCCCGCGGGGCGCCCGGTCTCCACCGGTCGGGTGGACGCGGAGGTCCACCCGACCGACGTTAGGCCGGAACCCGAGGCCCCGCCAATCGATCACCCCGGCGTCCGTGCGACCTCTTCCCCGCTCCCGTCGGCCGGCTCACTGGAGCGCGCGGACCGCCGCGCGGAAGGCGGCGGGGGCCCGGTGGGCGGCCGCGACGATCAGCCGCCCGGCGGACGGGCGGCCGGCGGCGGCGAGCAGGGCCCCGGTGAGCAGCCGGTAGCGGCGCGTGTCGCGCGCCCACCGGCGCGGGTAGTCCTCGGGGCGTCCGGCGCTCAGGCAGTCGATCGCGGCCGTCGCGGTGGCCACCGCGAGGGCGATGCCCTCCCCGGTCAGGGCGTCGATGTAGCCCGCCGCGTCGCCGACCAGCAGGACCCGCCCGGCCCTGCGGCCCAGCGCCCGCTGCCGCAGCGGGCCCGCCCCGCGTACGGCGGTGGCCTCGGGGCTGTCCGCGAGCCGGGCGGCGAGGGCCGGGAAGGCGGCCAGGTGGTGGTCGTAGGGGCGGCGGTCCCGGCTGAGGACGGCGACCCCGACGAGCCGTTCGCCGACCGGGGTCACGTACGCCTCGCCGTGCCGCGACCAGTGCACCTCGACGTGGTCCGTCCACGGGGCGATGGCGTAGTGGCGGCGCAGCCCGTAACGCCCCGGTCCGGGGACGGGCCGGTCCAGGCCCAGGGCGCGGCGCAGGGGCGAGTGGAGCCCGTCGGCCGCGACGAGCCAGCGCGCCTCGATCCCGGCGGCGGTGACGGAGCGTTCGTCCTGGCGCACCTCCCCCACCCGGCCGGCGACGAAGCGGACGCCGAGGGCCCGGGCGCGCTCGTGCAGCGCGGTGTGCAGTTCGGTGCGCCGCACCCCCGCCCCCGGCCCGCCCCGGAAGGCCGCCTCCGCGCTGAGCCGGCCGTCGGTGTACCGGATGCCGCGCAGGGGCAGGCCGCCCACCTCGACGCCCAGGCCGCGCAGTGCGGCGAGGCCGCCGGGCATGATGCCCTCGCCGCACGCCTTGTCGACCGGGGCGGTGCGCGGCTCGACCACCGCCGCCTCCAGGCCCGCGGAGGCGGCGCGGATCGCCGCGGCCAGGCCCGCCGGGCCGCCGCCCGCGACCAGGACGTCGATCACGCCCGTGCGTCCGCTGCGGGGAGGCGGGCCAGCGCCGCGTTCTCGCACCGTATCCGCACGGCCATCAGGAGAGCGTTGAGCGCCGTGAAGACCAGGGCGGTCGCCCACGCCCCGTGGGCCAGCGGCAGGGCGAGCCCTTCCGCGGCGACGGCCACGTAGTTGGGGTGGCTCAGCCACCGGTAGGGGCCGCCGGTCACCCGCGGCGTTCCGGGGACGACGATGACGCGGGTGTTCCACCGGGGGCCGAGGGCGCGGATGCACCACCAGCGCAACGCCTGCGCGGCCGCGACGAGCGCGATCATCGCCCAGCCGAGGACGGGCGGGAACGGGCGGTCGGCGATCCGGACCTCGGCCAGGCAGCCGACCAGGAGGGCGGTGTGCAGGACGACCATGGCCGGATAGTGGCCCCGGCCCGATTCGACGCCGCCGCGGGCGAGGCTCCATCGGGTGTTGCGGCGGGCGACGACGAGTTCGGCCAGCCGCTCGGCGGCGACGGCCAGCACCAGCGCGGTGTACCAGGTCATGCGGGGCTCCGGTTCGCGGGGGCGGCGGGGTGGTGCGCCGGCAGGGTGCGGTCCATCGGGTCTCTCCGTCCTACCAGCGCAGGAGCACCAGTTCGCAGCAGAACCCCGGTCCCATGGCCAGCAGCAGTCCGGGGGAGCCCGGCTCCGGCCGGCGCTGTTCGAGCGTGTCGCGCAGGACGTGCAGGACCGAGGAGGAGGACAGGTTGCCGATGTCGGCCAGGGAGCGCCAGGTGACGTCGAGCGCGCCGTCGGGCAGGTCGAGGACCTCCTGGACGGTCTCCAGCACCTTGGGGCCGCCTGGATGGCAGACCCAGTGGGCGATGTCCTTCGGCTTGAGGCCGTGTTCGGCGAGGAACTCCTCCACGTCGTCGGCGAGGTAGCGGCGGACGACGTCGGGCACCGCCGGGTCCAGGACGACGGTGAACCCGCTGGCGCCGATGGACCAGCCCATGACGTGCTCGGTGTCCGGGTACATCCGGCTGCGGGTGGCCAGGACCTCGGGTCCGGTGGCGGCCCGGCCCGCCCCGACGGCGGCCACCGCCGCCGCCCCGTCGCCGAACAGCGCGGTCGCCACCAGGTTGGCGGGTGTCGCGTCCCCGCGCTGGAAGGTGAGCGAGCAGAGTTCGACCGAGAGCAGCACGGCGACGTCGTCGGGGTGGCCGATCAGGTAGTCGTGGAGCCGGGCGACCCCGGCGGCTCCGGCGACGCAGCCGAGTCCGAAGACGGGCAGCCGTTTGACGTCGGGGCGCAGGCCCAGTCGGGCCACCAGCCGGGCGTCGACGGAGGGGGCGGCGACGCCGGTGACGGAGGTGAAGATCAGCAGGTCCACGTCGGCGGGGCGGAGCCCGGCCGACCGCAGCGCGCCGCGCACGGCCTGCGCGCCGAGGTCGACGGAGGACCGCACGAAGACGTCGTTGGCCGCGCCGAAGCCGTCGAGTTCGCGGTAGCCGTCCAGCGGGAGCACGGTGTGCCGGGTGCGGACGCGGGCGTTGGCGTGGAGCCGGTCCAGGACGCGGCGGTCGGCGCCGGGCGGCAGGCAGGTGCGGGCCACCATGTCGGTGACCTCGCGCTGGGTGTGTCGGTGCGGGGGCAGAGCCCCGTGCACCGCGGCGATGCGGCTCATCCGGGCTCCTGCTTCGAGGACGTCATGTCCTCATCCTGCCCCCGCGATCGTCGAATCTACGGGGAAGACCGGGCCGGTCGCGGTGGTGACGGTGCGCCAGGCGCCTACGATCGCCCGATGGACGCCACGGACGCGGTCAGCGGGGTCGGGACGGGGCCGTCGGGAACGGCGGGGCGCGGGGCGGTCGGGGCGTTGGCGCTGGCCTGCCATCCGGGCCCGGCGGCCGCGGTGACGGCGCTCGCCTGCGCCCTCGCCCTCGGTTCCGGTCTCGGCGGGCCGCGGTCGGCCCTGGTCACGGCGGCGGTGCTGTGCGGGCAGCTCTCGGTGGGCTGGTGCAACGACGCGTACGACGCCCGGCGCGACGCGCGCGCCGGTCGCCGGGGGAAGCCCGCGGCCGACGGAACGGTGGGGGTGGGCACGGTGTGGGCGGCTGCCGCGGCCGCGCTCGCCCTGTGCGCGGTGCTCTCGCTGGCCTGCGGCGTCCTCGCCGGTACGGTGCACCTGACCGCGGTCGCGGCCGCCTGGCTCTACAACCTGCGGCTCAAGGCGACCGCCTGGTCCTGGCTGCCGTACGCGGTCGCGTTCGGGGCGCTGCCCGCGGCCGTCGCGCTCGCGCTGCCCGGCGGTCCCGCGCCCCGGTGGTGGGTGGTGGCGGCCGGGGCGCTGCTGGGCTTCGCGGCCCATCTGGCCGACACGCTCCCGGACATCGCCTCGGACCGGGCGGCCGGTGTCCGAGGGCTGCCGCACCGGCTGGGCGCCGCGGGGACCCGGCTGCTGCTGCCCGCGCCGCTCCTGGCGGCCGCGGGCGTGCTGGCCCTGGGGCCGCCCGGTCCGCCGGACGTGTGGGGGGCGGCGGCGCTGGGGATGGCGGGCGCGGCGGCGGTGGCGGGCCCGGCGCTCGGCCGGCGGTGGCGCAAGGCGGCGCTGGGC
The DNA here is from genome assembly GCF_055588985.1 of Streptomyces sp. NPDC041970. NCBI lineage: Bacteria > Bacillati > Actinomycetota > Actinomycetes > Kitasatosporales > Streptomycetaceae > Streptomyces > Streptomyces sp. NPDC041970. The sequence goes on along the minus strand of NZ_JBVJCD010000019.1, from coordinate 69,626 downwards.
GGTGCGGTGGCCGCGGCGGCGGTGGACCTGGCGCTGCTGCTGGTCCGGGGGGCGGGCGCGGCGTGACCGGGGTCCGGCGCGGGCGGGTTCCGGCCAGGATCGTACGGCGCCCAGGGGGGTGACCGGCCCGGCGCGTGCGACGGCGAAGGGGCCCGGACCGCGCGGTCCGGGCCCCTTCGTCATGCGCGGGCGGCGGGGGTCAGTACGCGCCGAAGACGTTGTCGATGGAGCCGTACCGGTCCGCGGCGTAGTTGCACGCGGCGGTGATGTTGGCGACCGGGTCGTAGCTGTCGGTCGAGGTGCCCGGCACGTGGTAGGCCTGGAACGTGGGGTCGATGACCTGGAGCAGGCCCTTGGACGGGGTGCCCTTGACCGCGTTGGAGTCCCAGTTGTTGACGGCGGCCGGGTTGCCGGAGGACTCGCGCATGATGTTGCGGTGGATGCCCTCGTAGCTGCCGGGGATGCCGTGTTCGGCCATGATCGCCAGCGACTCCCTGATCCAGCCGTCGAGGTCGTTCGTGTACGCGACCGGTGCGAGGGCGGTCCGCTCCGAGCGGTCGGCCCGGTCCGCGCTCGCGGTGCGGGCGGCGGTGGGGGCGGCCTCGGCTCCGATGGTCAGCACGGTGCCCGGCCGAAGAAGATCGGGATTGTCGCCGACGGCCTTCCGATTTCCTTCGTACAGCTCTTTCCAACCGCCGCTGACGGAATACTCGCGGGCGATCTTGGAAAGGGTTTCGCCGAGCACCACGGAATGTTTGGCGGGGGCGGCCTGCACCGCGGAATCCACCGGGGCGGCGGGCGCCGCGACGGCGGTGGCGGCGCCGATCACCGGAAGGGCGAGAACGGCTCCGCCGGCGGTCGCGGCGAGGAGGCCGCGGCTCAGTGACGCGGACAGGGAACGGCGGTGCTTACCCAGTGCGGGCATGGGGTTTTTCCTCTCCGGCGCCTACGGGGTGAGCTGTCGGGTTCAGACGGGAGATGTCTGGCCGCACGGTGTGCGACTTCACCCCTAGCCGTTCCGGCGACCGGATCGGCGACTTACCTGGGTCCCCCGCTCCTGCCGTGCGGTGAGTGAGTTCGGATTCCCGGACGGCGGCAGGATTAGGCGTTCCGTCCGGATTGACGGTGACCGTAGGCGAGAAACGCCGGACGAAACAAGCTCCGCATTCCGTCCGGCCGTGCGCCGACAAGATCGAATGACGGAATTCCCGATCGATTCCGTGCCGTCGCCGCGTCAACTTTCCCCGTGCGTACGGAAACCGTTCCTTCCGCTTTCCCGTCCGGACCCTGCGGGGTGATGCTCGCCACTCGCTCCGGCTCCGCCCGAAATGGGAGCAGACATAAGGTCTAAGTGCCCCAATACCTCTGTTACGGATAAACAGTACAAAAAAGGCAGATCAGCCATATCTACACCACAAAGCGGACCTATCGGGCATCTGCGGGAGGGCCGGTCGAGGGGCCCGCCGGGCGATCGCTTACGGTGTGCGGAGGAGCTGGTAAGCCCACCCTTACCTCGACGTACGCTCTACCTGCCCGCGTTCGCCCGCCCCGAAGGAACCCCACGCCATGACACGCCCCGTCCGCGTCGCCATCGTCGGAGCCGGCCCCGCCGGCATCTACGCTGCGGACGCGCTGCTCAAATCCGAGGTCTGCCAGGAGCCGGGGGTGTCGATCGACCTGTTCGAGCGGATGCCCGCGCCCTTCGGCCTGATCCGGTACGGGGTGGCCCCCGACCACCCGCGGATCAAGGGCATCGTCAAGGCGCTGCACCAGGTGCTGGACAAGCCGCAGATCCGGCTCTTCGGCAACGTCGACTACCCCCACGACATCGGCCTGGACGACCTGCGGTCGTTCTACGACGCGGTGATCTTCTCCACCGGCGCCGAGGCCGACCGGGCCCTGGACATCCCCGGCATCGAGCTGGAGGGCTCCTACGGCGCCGCCGAGTTCGTCTCCTGGTACGACGGGCACCCCGAGGTCCCGCGCACCTGGCCGCTCACCGCGGAGAAGGTCGCCGTGCTGGGCGTCGGGAACGTGGCGCTGGACGTGGCCCGCATCCTCGCCAAGACGGCCGACGAGCTGCTGCCCACCGAGATCCCGGACAACGTGTACCAGGGCCTCAAGGCGAACAAGGCGCTGGAGGTGCACGTGTTCGGGCGGCGCGGTCCGGCCCAGGCCAAGTTCAGCCCGATGGAGCTGCGGGAGCTGGACCACTCCCCCAACATCGAGGTCATCGTCAACCCCGAGGACATCGACTACGACCAGGGCTCCATCGACACCCGGCGGGCCAACAAGCAGGCCAACATGGTCGCCTCCACCCTGGAGAACTGGGCGATCCGCGATGTCGGCGACCGCCCGCACAAGCTGTTCCTGCACTTCTTCGAGTCCCCGGTGGAGGTGCTGGGCGAGGACGGCAAGGTCGTCGGGCTGCGGACCGAGCGCACCGAGCTGGACGGCACCGGCAACGTCCGGGGCACCGGCGCGTTCACCGACTGGGACGTGCAGAGCGTCTACCGCGCCGTCGGCTACTACTCCGAGGAGCTGCCCAAGCTGCCCTTCGACGTGGCCTCCGGCACCGTTCCGCACGAGGCGGGCCGGGTCGTCTCCGGCGGGGAGCACATGGCCTCGGTCTACGTGACGGGGTGGATCAAGCGCGGCCCGATCGGCCTGATCGGCCACACCAAGGGCGACGCCAACGAGACGGTGGCCTGCCTGCTGGAGGACCGCGCGGCCGGCCGGCTGCCCGAGCCCGCGCAGCCCGCTCCGGACGCCGTCGAGGCGTTCCTGGCGGACCGTGGCGTCCGCTACACCACCTGGGAGGGCTGGCACCGCCTCGACGCGCACGAGCAGGCGCTCGGCGCGGCCCAGGGCCGCGAGCGGATCAAGGTCGTGGAGCGGGAGGCGATGCTGGAGGCCTCCGGCGCGGTCGCCCCGGCCGCGGGCCCCGAGGCCTGATCGGCCGTACGGCCCCCGCCCGGCGACCCGGCGGGGGCCGGCGGGGAATGCATCCGCCACCAGGGCCGCAGCAGCCCGGTCGGCAGTCCGGCGAGCGCGCGAGGCGCGACTGCCCGGGCGCACCGGTGCGCAGGAACACCCCTCCCGCGTGGCCCCCGCCCGCCTCGACCGCGCCGACCACGGCCTGCGCCAGGACGAGGGCCAGCTCGTCCTGCGAGCGGCCGGTCTCCTCCTCTCCTCCGCCCCGGTCCCGGCGCCGCTTCGCGAGGGCGGGGCGAACCGGTCCGCGTCGTGCCGGGTCACACGGCAGGGACGCTCCCTCCCCCGGTGGCGCCGCACATCGGCGGACCGGTGCGACGCCTCGGGGCGGGGTCAGCGCAGCTTGGCGACGGCGGTGCGCGTCGTCTCCCTGAACCCGTCCAGCGGCGCGCCGTCCAGCTCGCCCATCTGCCCCCAGGCGACGACGGTCACCGTCCGGCCGTCGCGGCCCACGGAGTACAGGTCGATGTCGGTGGAGCCGACCTCCGGGTGGGAGGTGTCGATGCTGTGGACGTGCGCGCCCTCCTCCACGTCGATCCGGCCGTGGTAGAAGGCCTCGCCCTCCAGGCCGGGGTCCTGCTCCTTGAGCCGTTCGAGGCAGGTGGACAGGGCGGACCGCAGCTCGGCGGCGAGCGTCCTGGCCTCTCCGGCGGTGGCGGCGACCGTGGTGGTCTGGCGGGCCGTGGTGTCCAGCTCCGTGCGGAAGTCCCGGTGCCGGGTGCCGGCCGCCGGGGTGGCCCCCGCGGTGCACTCGGAGCCGTCCGCCGGAAGGCCCTCGCGCACCGGGCCGGCGGTCCACGGGGTGAGGGAGGGCGGCAACTGCGCGGCGCTGAGGAACCTCGGCGGAGCGGGGGCCGCGGCGGCGGGCGTCGGCACGAGGGCGGTGGCGGCCAGGCCGGCGGCCGCGGCGGTCAGGAGGGCGGTACGGATCAGGCGCATGGCAGGTCTCCCCGTTCGGGCGGTGGGTGGCATGGCGGCTCGCGTACGGCTGCCGCGGTCGGCGGAGTCGTACGGGAACGCCACCAGCCTGGGCGGCCGCCCGGGGCCGGGACAAGCGCGAACCGGCCTCCCGGCGCGCTGGAACCGTCCCACCCCCGGCGACGTGGGTGTTCCCGAGGGGGTGGAACGCCCCGGCACGGCGGTGGGGGAGGTCGGGCGGGTGGGTGACGACGCGGAGGGGTGCGCGCGGGACGCGCTGGCGGGGCGGCTGAGCGCGCTGCGGGAGGGCTCGGGCCGGACGTACGCCTCGCTGGCCCGCCGTATCGGGATCAGCGGGTCGACCCTGCACCGGTACTGCGCCGGGCGCACGGTCCCGGCCGACTTCGCCCCCGTGGAGCGGCTGGCCCGGTTGTGCGGTGCGCCGGTCGAGGAGCGCGAGGCGCTGCACCGCCTGTGGCTCCGGGCCGACGCGGAGCGCCTGGACCGGGCGGGGGCGGCGGCCTCCGAGCCCCAGACAGCGGGGCCCGGTGGCGGTGCGGCGGCGGCCGAGGAGACGGCGGAGCCGCCCGCGCCGCCCCCGTCCCCCGGCGCGGGCGGGGGTGCGCCGACCCCGTACGCCGGCGGGGGCGCGGGCGGGGCCCGTCCACGGCGGCCGCGCCGGTCCGGGCGGGCGCTCGCCCTCTGCGCCGCGGCCGCCCTGGTCCTCACCCTGGCCGCGGCCTTCGCGGAGGCGCGGCTGCCGGGCCCGGACCGGCGGCCGTCGGCGGCGGCCGGCCGACCGGGCGCACCCCCGGCGGAGGCCCCCGCGCCCACCGCCTCCGCCCCCGGCGCGCCCGGCGGCCCCTCGCCGCGCGGGCCGGTGGAGGCAGCGCCGCGCGCCGGGCGGCAGCCGCGTACGCCGGAGGCGGTCGGCGCCGCGCCGCGCCCGCGGGCGGCGCCCCTCCCCTCCGCGTCCCCGACCCGGCCGGCCCCCGCGGGCGCGCCCTTCACCTGGACCGGCGACGACCAGGTCTGGACGTACGGCTGCGGCCACTCCTACCTCGTCGACCGCGCGCCCTCCGCCGTGCCGCCGCCCCCGGCGGAGGGCGACGCGGCGGCGTGGGCGGGGGCGCTCGGCGCGGTGCACGCGGGAGAGACGCGGGTCCGGATCACCCTCCAGGGCCGGGACGAGCGGGCCGTGGTGCTGGAGGCGCTGCGCATCCGGGTCGTGGGGCGCCGGGCGCCGGCCGGGGGCCGGGTCTACGGGATGAGCACCGGGTGCGGCGGGGCGCTCACCCCGCGCGTGTTCGACGTCGACCTGGACGTGCCCCGGCCCGTCGCGCGGTCGGTTCCGGGCAACGACTCGGGCGAGCCGATCGAGCCCGTCTCCTTCCCCTACCGCGTCTCGGCCGCGGACCCGGAGGTCCTGCTCGTCACCGGCCGGGCCCTCCGGTGCGACTGCGACTGGGTCGCCGAGCTGGCGTGGAGCAGCGGGGGCCGGTCCGGGACGGTGCGCGTGGACGACGGCGGGCGGCCGTTCCGGACGAGCGGGGCGCCGGGGCGGCCCGTGCACGCGTACGACCCGGCCACCGGGCGCTGGGCGCCCGCGGCGGAGGTTGGGGCGCCCTCCCCCTGAGGCGGCGGTTCCGGGTCGCGGAGGCGTACGGGAGTCGAAGCGCCCATGCTGGTGGCAGGCGGCACGCGGAGGCCGCCGGCGTCCTGTGGAGGTGGAGATGGACCCCGTCACCGCACTGCGGCGGATCGCCTTCCTGCTGGAACGCTCGCAGGCCGCCACGTACCGGGTGAAGGCCTTCCGTACGGCCGCCGCCGCCGTGGACGCGATGGCCGCGGGAGAGGCGGCCGACCGGGTCGCGGCGCACTCCCTGGAGCGGGTCGCCGGGATCGGGCCCCGCACGGCCCAGGTGGTCCGCGAGGCGCTGGCCGGTGAGGTGCCGGGCTATCTGGAGCGCCTGGAGGAGGAGGCCGCCGCGGAGCCGCCCGCCGAGGGCGGCCGCGGGCTCCGCGCCCTGCTGACGGGCGACTGCCACATGCACTCGGACTGGTCCGACGGGGGCAGCCCGATCGAGGAGATGGGCCGGACGGCGGCGGAGCTGGGGCACGCCTGGGCGGTCCTCACCGACCACTCGCCCCGCCTGACGGTGGCGCACGGGCTGTCGCCGGAGCGCCTGCGGGAGCAGCTCGCGGTGGTGGACCGGCTCAACGAGCGGTGGGCCCCGTTCCGCCTGCTGACGGGGATCGAGTGCGACATCCTGGCGGACGGATCCCTCGACCAGGAGCCCGAGCTGCTGGAGCGGCTGGACGTGGTGGTGGTCTCCGTCCACTCCGAGCTGCGCATGGACCCGGCTCCCATGACGCGGCGGTTGGAGGCGGCGGTGCGCCATCCGCGGGCGAACGTCCTCGGGCACTGCACGGGCCGGCTGCTGAGCGGACGGGGCCGGCCGGAGTCGCGGTTCGACGCGGGCCGGGTCTTCGCCGCCTGCGCGGAGGCGGGGACGGCGGTGGAGATCAACTGCCGTCCCGAGCGGCGGGACCCGCCGCTGCGACTGCTGCGCGAGGCCGTCGGGGCGGGCGCCCTCTTCGCCATCGACACCGACGCGCACGCGCCGGGCCAGCTCGACTGGCAGGCGTCGGGGTGCGCACGCGCCGAGGAGTGCGGGGTGCCGGCTGAGCGGGTGGTGACGACCTGGAGCGCGGACCGGCTCCTGGCCTGGGCGGGGTGACCGGCACGGGCGGAGTTCCGGGCCGGTCCGGGGCCCGGCGACGGCGTACGCCCGGCCCCGGACGCGCCGGGGCCGGGCGGGCGCGGGACGTCCTCGCGGGCGTACGCGTACGGGGGCGCCCCGCGCGGGCGGACTACTTCTCGGGGTAGACGTCGCCGGCGGCCATCGCGCTCTGCTGGGCGCTCCGGTCCCGCATCGTCCGGGACTTCTTCTCCAGCCGCTCGCGCTCGTGCGGGTCGCTCGACCGCTCGGCGGCCTCGGCGAGCTGCCGGGCCTTCTCACGCATCTGCCGCGCCAGGTCGGCGGGTTCGTCCGAACCGCTCATCACCACTCCTCGGGAGCCGGGGTCACTGCCCCCAGCGAACCAGCCGCGAGCCGCTTCCGCATCCCGCGCGCGGCCGGTGCGGCGGCGCGGGAGGGGGGTCAGGCGTGCTGCCTGCCGAGCCGGCGCCGCACGGCCCGCAGCCGGGGGTGGCGGGCGTGCGCCTCGGCGGAGCGCCGGTCCAGCTCCTCGGCCAGGCGCTTGGTGCGCTCGTCGATGTCGAGTTCGTCCAGGATGCGGTCGATCTCGGCGAGCAGGGCTCCGTGCAGTTGCCACTGCCTCGGGTGCTCCTGGACGTCCTCCAGGAGCAGGTCGGCGACCTGGTCGCGGGTGGCGCGGCTGCGGGCGAGCGCGTCGGCCAGCCGGTCCTCGGCCTCCTCGGCGTCGGCGGCGAGCTGGGTGGTGACCAGGACGGAGAAGCTCTCGATCGCCTCGGCGAGCCGGCCGAAGAGCTCCCTGAGCAGCTCCGCCACGTCGGCCGGGAACAGCGTCTCCTCCGTACGGGCCTTGGCCAGGTCGGTGAGGGAGCGGGACAGGACGCGCAGGACGACCGCGCAGATCTCCAGCGTGTCGAGCCCGGAGCGCAGGACGACCCGGTGCAGCAGCCCCTGCCTCACCCTGGGGTTGAGGGTGAGACTCTCCTCCGCCTGCCGCAGGGACGCGTCCACCTCGACGATGTCGTGGTCGAGCCTGCGGGCCTCGTGGAGCCGGGCGGCGGCCCGTGGGACGGGGTTGCTGCCCACCACCTCCTCGCCCATGCTGCGGAGCATCGCGCCCATGCGCGTGGCCAGCGACTCGATGGAGGAACCCGCCGACCTGACCCAGACCGGCGGGGCGAAGACCAGGTTGAACAGCAGGCCCACGCCGGCGCCGATCAGCGTCTCCCACACCCGGTCCCAGGCGGTCTCCGCGACCTGGGAGACGCCGAGCACGAGCATCGCGCTGATCGCCACCTCGGGCACGAACTCGTTGACCCGGACGAGTCGCCCGATCAGGAGTGCGGTGAAGATGGTGAGGCCCAGACTCCACCAGGTCAGCCCCACCAGGGAGCTGAAGGCGGTGGCGATGAGCACGCCGACGACGACGGAGTTCACGCGGCGGATGCCGGTGGTGAGGGTCGCGTAGAGGGTGACCTGGACGACCAGGAGCGCGGTGAGGGGCGCGGTCAGGGGCGCCGGTTCGGGCAGGGCCCAGACGGCCGCGGAGTACGCGATCACGGCGGCCGCGGTCGACCGCAGGGTCTGGACCCCGACGGGTTCGGTGGTGCGCTGCACGAGCTTGAGGACAGGGGCGGAAACACGGGACATTCCTTGACGGTGCCCCGAATTCCGGCCAGGCAGACTCTTTTTCGCCGGTGCGCCCGTACGGCCCCGCGCTGCGGCTGGTCCGTACGGACGTGCGCGGACGTGCCGGGCGGGGGACCCTGGGTGCATGGCTGTTTCGCTGAATCGACCGGGGTTGCGCCCTCCCGGCGAGACCCCGCCCGCCGAGGGTTCGACCGCCGAGGCCCACGAGGAGCGCGCGGACGGCGGCGTCTGGGAGCACCCCGTCGTGTGGGTGGGCCTGATCGTGGCGGTCGCCCTGGTCGTCGCAGGGTTCTTCGTCGCCCGGATCGCCGGCTACGGATGAGCGCACGGGTCTCCGCGTCGGCGCGCCGGATCGCGGACGCGCTGATGGCGGAGTGCGGGCGGACGTACGCGGCCGAGGCCGGCATCACGCTGCGCGACACGCCGCAGCCGCTGTACCAGCTCCTCGTGCTGAGCCATCTGCTGAGCGCGCGCATCCGCGCGTCGGTCGCCGCGGCGTCCGCGCGGGCGCTGCTCGGGCACGGGATGCGCACGCCGCGCCGCATGATGGACGCGACCTGGCGGCAGCGGGTGGACGCGTTGGGCGAGGGCGGATACCGCCGCTACGACGAGCGGACCGCCACCCAGCTCGGGGACGGGGCGCGGCTCGTGCTCGACGCGTGGGGCGGCGACCTGCGCCGGCTGCGCCGGGAGGCGGACGGCGACGGGGCCGTGCTGCGGTCCGGGCTCCAGCGCGTGCGGGGCATCGGGCCGACGGGCGCGGACGTCTTCGTGCGCGAGGTCCAGACGGTGTGGCCGGAGACGGGGTTCCGGGCGGGGGCCAAGGGGCTCCAGGGGGCCGAGCGGCTCGGCCTGCCCGCCTCCCCCGAGGCGCTGGCCGAGGTCGCGCGCGGCCGCGACGGGGCGGCGTTCGCGGCGGCGCTGGTGCGGGCGGCGCTGGACCGGGACGTCGTCGACGCGGTCCGGGAAGCGGCCCGTACCGGGTGACGCCCACGCCCCCGCGCGGGCGGGTCAGGCGCGGGCTTTCCGGGTCAGGGGCGGGAGGCCGCCCGCGCGGCGCGGGCCAGGGTTTCCTGGCGGCGGGCCTCGGCCTGCTCCCGTCGGCCTTCGGCCTTGAGCCGCTCGTCGTCGAGGGCGATGCCGTCGGACTCCTTGATCATGCCTTTGAGCCGTCGCGCCTTGGCGCGGGCCACGTCGGTGCTCGTTCCCACAACTGCCTCCGTACGGCGAGGGGCGTACGCGCTTGCACCTCCATGGTGCCCGGCCGCGCGGCGGAACGCGCAGGGCGGCGCGGGAGCGCTACAGCAGGGGGTCGCCGCCCTCCTCCGGTCCGCCGCCCTCGACCCGCAGGGCGAGGTCCTGCAGGACGTCGGCCGAGGTCACGTCCGTCTGCCCGGAGTCGTGCACCTGGGCCAGCATGGTGAACGCCAGGGTGAACGCGCTCACCAGCTGCTCGACCGCACCGCCCACCTCCCGCCCGACGACGGTCACCACGTCCTCGACGGAGAAGTCGTCGGGGATGGCGATGTGGGGCATCGTCTCGTTCAGCAGGGCGGTGACGGCGCCCGCTCCCGTCTCCAGCTCTTCCCCTTCGAGGTCCGCCTCCAGCAGGCGCTGCATCTCGCGCGCCTCCGTGAGGATGCCGATCACGCGCTTCACGACTTCCCGTTGCTCCATGGGCGCGAGCATAGGGCGTACGCCCCGGCCGCACCGCCGGGTCGCGCGGACTGGCCCCCCGTGCCCGCGGGGTTCGCGCCCGGGGGCCGGGGTTCAGCGCGGCGGGGGCTTCCGGCGGGAGCGGTTCTCCACCATCGCCCTGCGGATCTCGGCCGCGGTGGCGCGGGCGTGCGCCGGGGTGGCGGTGTGGCCCGCGACCGAGGTGACGAAGCGGTGCAGGGGCTGGCGGCAGCGGGTGCACGGGGCGTCGGTGGTGAGGAGGTGGCCGTCCTCGCAGCTCGGCTCGGGGCACGGGCCGGGCCGCAGAAGCTGCTCGGCGACGTCCTGGGGGCTCCAGCGCCGACGGCCGTCCTCGTCCTTCTCGTTGAGGGCGTGGGCCCAGCGCAGGTTCCAGCGGCGCTCGACGCGCTCGCGCAGCAGGCCGGCGCTGCGGACGGCCAGCTCCTGGTGGATCAGCTCCTGGACGGTGCGCGGAACACGGCCGCCGAGCGCCTGGAGGAGCTGGGGCGGCAGGGCCTGGAGGACGTAGCCCGGCGGGTTGCTCTTGGCGTCCTCCCGCCAGCGGTCGCAGGCGCAGGCGCCGTCGGGCCGCTTCGGCGCGTGGCAGCGGCCGCACAGCCCCCGGCACTCGGCGCACAGCCCCCCGTCGAGCCCGTCCAGGTGGGGCGCGGGCGCCCGGCCGCACGCGTGGCAGCAGGCCGCGCACGGGCCGCAGAGCCGTTCGTCGCCCGCCTTGGTGGTCCAGTTCCGCATCTGGCACCGGCAGCACAGGGCGGTGTTGCAGTACTCGTGGTGGGCGGCGCCCGAGTGCCGGCCGGGGGGCGGAAGAGACATGTGCTCATTGTGCGCGATCCGCGGCCGCCTCGCGGACGGCCCCCGGCACCGGGGCCGGGGGCCGCCGTCAGGGCTGGAGGCCGCTGACCAGGTGGGCGGTGGCGCCGACGCCCTCGTGGATGCTCGGCGCCACGCTCGTACCGGCGAGGAAGAAGCCGAGCAGGGCGCAGACCAGCGCGTGCGAGAACTTCAGTCCTCCGTTGCGCAGGAAGATGATCGCGAGGATCAGCAGAAACAGCACCAGTGAGATCGAAACGGCCATGGCCAACCTCCTCCGCCGCGCCGGATTCGCGGCTTTCGGCCGCAAGTGTGGCGGAGCGGAGGAACCGTTCGGCGCACTGGCGGGTCCGCCGAACGGGTACTTCCGGACGGAGGCGTGTTACGCGGTCGGGGCGGCGTCCCCCCGGGCGCGCAGGAAGTGTTCGAGCCCGGCGAGGTCGTCGGTGTTGAGGTGGTCGACCCCGGCGGCGAGCAGTTCGCTCCAGAGGGCCGCGCGCTCGGGGCCGGGCCGGTCGGGCGTGGCCCAGAAGCGGATGCGGCGGCCCTCGCGGTGGGCCGCGGCGACGAGGGCGCGCAGCCGGTCGCGCTCGGCCGGGGGGAAGGGGCCCGCCCCGCGCCAGTCGAAGGTCTGGGTCCAGTTCGCGCTGACGAGCGGGGCGAAGGAGGCGGGGGCCGGGGCGCCGAGGTCGTCGAGGCGGCCGTCGTAGAACGCGAACCGGGTGCGCTGCGCCTCCATGGGGGCGCGGGCGGCGCGGTCGCCGGAGATGACGGGGGTGACCGCTCCGGGGTGGACGCGGCCGTCGCGGCAGCGGGTCAGGATGCGGTGGTGGCGGCGCAGTTGGCGGTCCAGCTCGTGGTAGGCGGCGACGCCGTCGGCCTTGATGTCGATGAGGAGCTGCAGGGGGGACCGGTGGTGCGGGTGGACGCTGCCGTGGCCCGCGCGGACCAGGGCGGCCAGCGGGTCGAGGTAGAGCGAGGCGAGGGTGCGGGCGGGGTCGAGCCCGGCGGGTTCGTGGGCGACCAGCAGCTCGCCGTCGACGAGGAAGACGTCGGCCTCCACGCTGGTGAACCCGTGCGCGAGCGCGTCGTGCAGGGGGCGGGGGTGAAGGTAGTCGTTGTGCGCGTGGGCCTGGCGCAGCGGGCGGGTCCGGCGCCGGGGCGCGGAGGCCGCGCGGGTCGCGGCGGACGCGGTCCCGGTCGGGAGGGCGAGCCCCGCGGTCGCGGTGGCGAGGGCGACCGTGAGCGCGCGGCGGCGGGTGGGGTGGGCCATGGGAGCTCCCTGGGTGCGGTCGGGCGGGGTGGGGTCGCGACGAGTATGGGGGCGCGCGCCGCCCTGCAGAGCAGGTACCTGACAAGTCTTCGGTGATGTTCACGCCCCGGTCACCTCCCCTCCCGCCGCGCCGCCCGCCGGACCCGCGGCGGCCGTCGTGCGCGCCCGGCTCAGAGGGGCGCGGTGCGCGGGGCGTCCGCGTCCTGCCGGCCCCAGCGGACCGTGCGGTCGCACCAGCGCTCCAGCAGGACCCGGTCGTGGCCGACGGCCAGGAGGGCGGCCCCGGACGCGGCGCGGTAGCGCTCCACCACGGCGACCAGGGCCGCCGTCGTGGACGCGTCGAGCATCGCGGTCATCTCGTCGCAGATGAGCAGCTTGGGGCTCAGGGCCAGCGACCGGGCCAGGCAGGCGCGTTGCAACTGGCCGTCGCTCACCGCGTGCGGGCGGCGCTCCAGCAGCTCCTCTGAGAGGCCGACCAGCGGGGCCAGTTCGGCCACCCGCGCCGGCGCCTCCCGGCGCCGCCCGGTGGCGCGCAGCGGCTGGGCGATCAACTCGCGCAGGCTGAGCCGGGGGTCGGCGGAGAGCCGGGGCTGCTGGAAGACGACGCCGACGGCCGTGCGCTGCTCCCTCGGGGCCCGGTGCCGCCAGCCGCGCACCACCGTGCCGTCCAGGGTCATCGTCCCGGAGTCGGGGCGGTGCAGGAGGGCGGCGACCTTGGCCAGGGTGGACTTGCCGCAGCCGCTGGGGCCCAGCAGCCCGACCGCCTCGCCCGGCGCGACGCGCAGGGAGACGTCGCGGACGACGGGATCGCGGCGGTCGTATCCGGCCGAGATCCCGGTCAGCTCAAGCATCGGCGGTCTCCTTCAGGGGGTGCGCCCGGCCGGGCGGCGCGTGGTGGCAGGCCAGCTCCGCCGCGAAGGCCGGGCGCTCGGCGGTGCAGCGGGCGTCGGCGTACGGGCAGCGGGCGGCGAAGGCGCACCCCTCGGGGAGCGCACCGAGTTCGGGCGGCATACCGGGGATCGGGACGAAGTCGCGCTCCGGCAGGGCGGCCAGCAACCCCCTGGCGTACGGGTGGCGGGGGCCGGGCGCACCGAAGAAGCGCCCGGCGCCGGCGATCTCGACGATCCGTCCCGCGTACATGACGGCGACCCGGTCCGCGACGCGTTCGGCGGCCGCCAGGTCGTGGGTGATGAGCAGCAGCGCCCGGCCCTCGTCGGTGTGGCGGCGCAGTTCGTCGACGGTCCGCTCGACGAGGTCCCGGTCGAGCCCGGTGGTCGGCTCGTCCGCGAGCAGCAGCGGGGCGTCGCCGACCAGGGCGAGGGCGAGGGCGGCGCGCTGGGCCAGGCCGCCGGAGAGCTGGTGCGGGTAGCGGTCGAGGTGGTCCTCGGGGAACGAGGCGCGGGCCGCGGCCGCCGCGCCGGCGCTCCGCAGGGCGTCCCCGCGCACCCCGGTCAGCTCCCGCAGCGCCTCCTCCACCTGGGCCCGGACGGTGCGGACGGGCGTCAGATGGGCGGCGGGGCTCTGCGGTACGAGGCCGACGCGCCGGCCGCGCACCGTGCGGGCGAGGGTGCGCTCGCCGACCGCCAGCAGGTCCGTGTCGCCGCCGAGCACGGCGCTGCCGCTCGTGCGGGCGTTGGCGGGCAGCAGCCCGAGCAGGGCGGAGGCCAGCACGGACTTGCCGCAGCCGCTCTCCCCCACCAGGGCCAGGCACTCCCCCGCCGCGACGGAGAAGCGGGCCCCGGTGACGGCCGCGATGTCCCGGCCGCCGCGCATCCGGAACCGGACGGACAGGTCCTCGACGGCGAGGACGGGAACGGCTTCGCGGGGGGCGGTCACAGCATCAGCTCCGATTTCCGGCGCGGGTTGATCCGGTCGCGCCAGGCTCCGGCGAGGCCGGCCAGCGCGAGGGTCGGGATGATCAGGAAGAGGCCGGGGAAGAGCGTGGGCCACCAGTCCCCCGCGAGGAGCGAGCCGCGCGCCGACTGGACGAGGTTGCCCAGGCTCGCCTGGTGCGCGGGGAGCCCGAGCCCGAGGAAGGAGAGCGCGGACTCGTGCCACATGGCGTGCGGCACCATGAGGACCGCGGCGAGGGCGGCCTGCGGGAACACGCCGGGCAGCAGGTGCCGCACGATGATCCGGCCGCGGGAGGCCCCGCCGGAGACCGCCGCGTCGATGAAGGGGCGCGAGCGCAGCGACAGGATCTCGGAGCGGACGATCCGGGCGGTGGAGAGCCAGTGGGTCAGCGCGACCGAGACGATCACGGGCCAGACGCCGGGCCGGAACATCGCCACGATGAAGATGCCGAGCAGCAGGTGGGGCACGGAGGACAGGGCGTCGACGACCCGCATCACGATCCGGTCCGTCCAGCCGCCGAACGCCCCGGCGAGCGCGCCGATCGCGGTGCCGACGACGGTGGCGGTGAGGGCCGCGACCACCCCGACGAGCAGCGAGACGCGCAGCCCGTAGACGCAGCGCAGCAGCAGGTCGCGTCCGACGTCGTCGGTGCCGAAGGGGTGGGCCCACGAGGGCGGGTGGAGCTTGGCGCCCAGGTCGACGGCCTGCTGGTCGAGCTGGGCCAGCGGCGGTACGACGACCACGGCGAGCAGCACGGCGACGACGATCGCGGCCGACGCGGTGACCCGGACGCGGCGGGCGGTGCGGCCCGGCAGGGCGAGGGCGGTCTCAGCCATCGAAGGCCACCCTCGGGTCGGCCAGCCCGTACAGGAGGTCGGAGAGCAGGTTGCCCAGCAGGACGGCGGCGGTGGCCACCACGGTGAGGGCGGCCAGCAGGGAGAAGTCGACGGAGGTGGCGGCCTCCACGGTGGCGGCGGCGATGCCGGGCCAACTGAAGACCGTCTCCACCAGCAGGGCCCCGGTGATGAGTTCGGGGACGCGGGAGCCGATCAGGGTGAGCATCGGCAGCATCCCCGAGCGCAGGGCGTGCCCCAGGAGCACGGTGCGCTCGCTCAGCCCGCGGGCGCGGGCGCCGCGGACCGGGTCCTCGGCGAGCGCGTCGGCGACCCCCTGGCGTACGTACAGGAAGAACCACGGCGCCTGGGAGACGCCGAGGACGGCGGCGGGGAGCACGAGGTGGGAGGCGACCTGGCCGAAGGTGACGGCGTCGCTGCCCGCGTCGGTCAGTCCGCCGGCCGGCAGGACGTCCAGCTTCAGGGCGAAGAACCAGATGGCGAGCAGCCCGAGCCAGAAGGCGGGGGCGGCCTCCAGGGTGTACGCGGCGGAGGCGGCGCACCGGTCGAGCCAGCCGCCGGGCCTGCGGGCCGCGAGGACGCCGAGGCCGGCGCCGAGCAGGATCGCGACGGCGAACGCGCTGGCGGCGAGCAGGACGGACCAGCCCATGCGTTCGGCGATGACGTCCGCGACGGGCTGGCGCATCACGCTGGAGTCCCCGAGGTCGCCCCGGAGCGCCGAGGTCAGCCAGTCCCACCAGCGGGCGACCAGCGGCTGGTCGACGCCGAGGTTGGCCCGCAGTCGGTCGAGGTTCTCCTGCGAGGCGGTGAGGCCGGCGGTGCCCGCGTACGCCTTGACGGGGTCGAAGGGGGACGCGGCGGCGACGGCGAAGACCCCGAAGGTGACGACGCCGAGGACGGGGACGGCGAACAGGGCCCGCCGTCCCGCCATCCGCGCCATCGGTCCCCAGGGGAGGCGGGGGCTCACTTCTTCGAGCCTCCGGAACCCGCCGCGGACCACTTCTCGACGTTCCACCAGGGGCCGGAGGCCAGCCCGTGGTCGTGCGGCTCGACCTGGGTGGTGAGCGGGCCGAAGCGGTCGTCGACTACGTAGAGGTGGTCGATGTGGGTGAGGAAGGTGTAGCCCGGATTCCTCACCAGCTCGCGCTGGACGGTGTCGTACGCCTTCTTCCGCTCGGCCTCGTCGCCGCTGCGGCGCCCCTTCTCCAGGGCGGCGTCGACGGCCTTGTTGTCGTACCAGGCCATGTTGTTGAAGCCGTCGCCCGCGAGGGAGGACTTCAGCAGGGTGTACTGGTCGAAGTCGGGGTCGGCGGGCGAGCCGCCGCCCGCGAGGACGGCGTCGTGCTTCATCCGGGGCTCGATGACCTCCCAGGTCCCGGCCTCGGTGGTGATGGCGATGCCGGCCTTCTTGGCGTCGGAGGCGTAGGCCAGGGCGTGCTCCTGGCGGAGCTTGTCGCCGGAGAGGTACCAGAGCGGGAAGGCGGCGCGCACGCCGTCCTTGACGCGGACGCCGTCCTCGCCCGGCTTCCAGCCTGCGTCGTCGAGGATCTTCTTCGCGGCGGCGAGGTCGTGGGGGCGCTCGGTGCCCTCGGCGAACCACGGGCTGCCGGTGGGGACGGGGCCGTAGGCGGGCTTGCCGCCGCCGTTGAGGACGGCCTCGACCATCGCCTCGCGGTCGACCGCGAGGTCGAGGGCGCGGCGCACGGCGGTGTCGCCGGCGACCTTGTTGTGCGTCGGCAGCGTCACCGTGCGGTAGTCGTAGGTGGTGGCGGCGTACGTGGTGCGGCCCTTGTCGTCGGCGAAGCCCTTGGCGAGGTTGGGCGGCAGGATCGCGCCGTCGAGGTCGCCGGAGCGCAGCCGGGTGGCGCGCACGTCGTCGTCCTTGATGATCGCCATGGTGAACTTCTTCACCTCGGGCGCGCCGCCCCAGTAGTGGGGGTTGGCGGTGAAACTGATCTTCTCGCCCTTGGACCACTTGGTCAGGACGTAGGGCCCGGTGCCGATGGGGCGGGTGGTGAAGGCCCCGGTGTTGACGTCCTGCCGGCCCGCGACGTGCTGGGGGACGATGGGCAGGACGGTGCGCTGGGCGAAGGGCGCGTAGGGGTACTTGAGGGTGAAGACGACCGTGTCCTCGCCCTTGGCCGTGACGTCCTCGACGGCGTCCAGCTCGGTGCGGGAGGGGTTGTTCGTCTTCTCGTCGAGGATGGTGCGGTAAGTGAAGACGACGTCCTTCGCGCCGAACGGCTCGCCGTCGCTGAACTTCACCCCCTGGCGCAGTCGGTACGTGTACGTGAGGCCGTCCGCGCTGATCTCGGGGAGCGCGGCGGCCAGGGCCGGGCGCAGGCGCATGTCGGCGTCCAGGGCGAGGAGCCCGTCGAAGATCTTGGAGTTGCCGTCCTTGCCGTAGCCGAGCAGCGGGCTCAGGGTGTCGGGCTCGTAGGCGATGCCGACGACGGCCGAGGAGGTCCCGGCGCCGCCCTGGGCGGCGTCCGGGTTCGAGCAGGCCGCCGCGGTCAGGGACAGGGCGGTCACCAGCGCGGCGGCGACCGCCGGCCGTATCGATCGGGCCGTCATACTCTGCACATCCATGTTCAAGATCGACAGTTGTTGCGAACAACGTGCAATTAAACAGCACCGCCAGGACGCCGGACACCCCGCGTCGCGGGGCGGTGCGGAGCGGAGCCGGGCGGGGGCCGCGGCACGGCGGCGTCAGGGGGCCGGCAGCTCCGCCGGCTCCGCGACGGCCGCGCGGTGGCCGCCCGCCGTGCCGTAGGCGATCGAGTCGGCCTTGGCGCGCTTGAGGTACAGGTGTGCCGGGTGCTCCCAGGTCATCCCGGTCCCGCCGTGCAGTTGCACGCACTCCTCGGCGGCGTGGACCGCCACGCCCGAGCAGTACGCCTGGGCCACCGCGACGGCGAGCGGGGCGTCCGGGCTGCCGGTGGCGAGGGCGTCGGCGGCGCTGCGGGCGGCGGCGCGGGCGGAGACGACCTCCAGCCAGAGCCGGGCCATCCTGTGCTTGAGCGCCTGGAACGACCCCACGGGCCGGTTGAACTGGCGTCGTTCGCGGGTGTGCCGGACCGTCTCGGCCAGGCACCACTCGGCGACTCCGAGCTGTTCGGAGGCGAGCAGCCCGGCCCCGGCGAGCAGTCCGCGCCGTACGGCGGCGACGCCGGGGCCGGGTGCGGCCAGGAGCGTCCCGGTCGGGCCGGCCAGGGTGACGGCGGCGAGCGGGCGGGTCAGGTCGAGGGGGACCAGGGGTTCCACCGCCACCCCGCGGGCCGCCGCGTCGACCGCGTACAGGCCCTCGGCGGTCGGCACCAGCAGCACGTCGGCCGCCGCCGCGTCGGCCACGCCCCGCACCGTCCCCGCCAGCGAGGCGGTGACCGCGCCCGCGCCGGCGGGCGGGGTGGCGAAGGGGACGGCGAGCACTGCGGTGGTGCGGCCCGCGGCCAGGTCGCCCAGGAGGGCTGCGGCCGGCCCGCCCGCGCCGCCCAGGGCGAGCAGCGTCTCGGTGGCCGTGACGGAGCTGGTCAGAAACGGGGCGGGGGCTACGGCGCGGCCCAGTTCCTCCAGCACCACGGCGGCCTCGCGGTGGGAGGCCCCCTGTCCGCCGAGCACCTCGGGGACGAGGAGTCCGGCCGCGCCGATGCCGGTGGCGAGCGCCTCCCACAACCGCGGGTCGTACGGCGTGCCGGCCTCGGCCGCCGCGAGCACCGCCGGGGCGGCGGCCCGGTCGGCGAGGAGGGCGCGCACGGAGCGGCGCAGGTCCTCCTCGTCGCGCGAGTAGAGCAGGTCGGGGGCGGCGGGGGGCTGCGCGGGCGCGGTCATCGGCTCAGGTCCTTCCAGGCGGCGTCCTTGTCGTCGCGGGGCTCGGCGGGCAGGCCGAGGACGCGTTCGGCGACGATGTTCAGCAGCACCTCGCTGGTGCCCCCTTCGATGGAGTTGCCCTTGGAGCGCAGGTAGCGGTAGCCGGCGTCGCGTCCGGTGAAGTCGACCAGCTCCGGGCGGCGCATGGTCCAGTCGCCGTACAGCAGGCCCTCGTCGCCGAGCAGTTCCACCTCCAGGCCGCTGATCTCCTGGTTGAGGCGGGCGAAGGCGAGCTTCATGCCCGAGCCCTCGGGGCCGGGCTGTCCGGCGGCGAGCTGCTGGCGCAGCCGCTCGCCGGCGAGCCGGGCGACCTCGGCCTCCACCCACAGGGCCAGCAGGCGCTGGTGGGCGTCGTGGGTGCGCAGCTCGGGGCGTTCGCGCCAGGTCCGCGCGACGGGGCCGATCATGCCGCCCTCGCGCGGGAGGCGGGAGCCGCCGATGGAGACCCGCTCGTTCATCAGGGTGGTCCGCGCGACGTTCCAGCCCTCCCCCACCGGGCCGAGCCGGTGGCTGTCGGGGATGCGCACGCCGGTGAGGAAGACCTCGTTGAACTCCGCCTCGCCGGTGATCTGGCGCAGGGGCCGGACCTCGACGCCCGGATCGGTCATGTCGCAGACGAAGTAGGTGAGGCCCCGGTGCTTGGGCAGGTCCGGGTCGGTGCGGGCGAGGAGGATCGCCCAGCGGGCCAGATGGGCGCTGGACGTCCAGACCTTCTGGCCGTCGACGATCCAGTCGTCGCCCTCGCGGACGGCGCGGGTGGCGAGCGCCGCGAGGTCGGAGCCGGCGCCGGGTTCGCTGAAGAGCTGGCACCACACCTCCTCCCCCGCCCACAGGGGGCGCAGGAAGCGCCGCTTCTGCTCGTCGCCGCCGAAGGCGAGGAGGGTGGGCGCGGCCATGCCGAGGCCGATGCCGATGCGCCGGGGGTCGTTGTCGGGCGCGCCGGCGGCGGCGAGTGCGGCGTCGGCGACCGGCTGGAGGGAGCGGGGGGCGTCGAGGCCGCCGAGCCCCACCGGGTAGTGGACCCAGGCGAGGCCGGCGTCGAAGCGGGCCCGGAGGAAGTCGGTGCGGCCGGTGGCGGCGGGCGAGTGGGCGGCGAGCAGGTCGCGGACGCGGCGGCGGATCTCCTCCGCGTCGGCGGGGCTCATCGGACGCCTCGCGGCAGGACGGAGACGCGGCCGGTGCCGGCGCCGTCCGCGACGCGCTGGACGGCGTCGGCGGCCCGGCTCAGCGGGACCCGCTCGCTGATCAGGGGGGCGACGACGCCCCGCGCGGCCAGTTCGCCCAGCTCCTCGTGGCAGGCGCGGACGGCGGCCGGGTCCTTCGCGGCGTAGAGGCCCCAGTGGAGCCCGAGGACGGAGTAGTTCTTCACCAGGGCGTGGTTGAGGCCCGGTGCGGGGATGACCCCGCTGGCGAAGCCGACGACGAGGATGCGCCCCTCGAAGGCGACGCACTTGGCCGACTGGGTGTACGCCTCGCCGCCGACCGGGTCGTAGACGACGTCCGCGCCGCGCCCGCCGGTGGCTTCCCTGACGGCGGCGACGACGTCCTCGGCGTGCCGGTCGACGACCAGGTCGCAGCCGAGCCGGCGGGCCACGGCCGCCTTCGCGGGGCCGCCGACGACGCCGACGACCTTCGCGCCCGCCGCTCTGCCGAGCTGGACGGCGGCGCTGCCGACGCCGCCCGCCGCCGCGTGGACGAGGAGGGTCTCGCCGGGTTGGAGGCGGGCGCGGCGGTGCAGGCCGAACCAGCCGGTCTGGTAGCCGATGTGCAGGGCGGCGGCCTCGGCGTCGTCCAGCGCGTCGGGGGCGGGCAGCAGCGCCGCCCCGTCGGCGACGGCGTACTCGGCGAAGCCCCCGTACGGCAGGGCGGGGGTGGCGACGACCCGCCGGCCGTCCTCGGTCGTGCCGCACACCTCGACGCCCGGAGTGAACGGGAGCGGCGGCCGGACCTGGTACTGGCCCCGGCAGAGCAGGGCGTCGGGGAAGTTGACGTTGGCCGCGCGGACCTCGATGAGCACCTGGCCGTCGCCGGGCGTGGGTCTCGGCGCCTCCTCCAGCCGCATCACCTCGCGCGGCTCGCCGTTCCGGTGCACTCGCCATGCCTGCATGAGGGGCCTCCACAACGCTGTCGGCGGCGACCGCCGCCGTGGCCGGCACTACCACTGCCGCTCGGCATACTAAGCGGTCGCTTGCCTCGCTGGGAACACCTCGGCCCGACGCCCTCCTCAGCCCCGCTTCGGCTTGGCCCGCACATGCATCCGCTCGCCCTGCGGGCCGAACAGGCTGAGGAATTCCACCGGCTTGTCCTCCGCCGGCCCGAACCAGTGCGGCAGCCGGGTGTCGAACTCGGCGGCCTCTCCCGGCTCCAGCACCAGGTCGTGCTCGGCCAGCCGCAGCCGCAGCTTCCCGGAGAGCACGAACAGCCACTCGTACCCCTCGTGCGTGCGCTGCTCCGCCGGTTCCCCGCCGGGCTCCTGGACCATCTTGTACGCCTGGAGCCCGCCCGGCCGGGCGGTCAGCGGCAGCATGGTCCGCCCGTGCCGCACGATCGGCTTGGCCCGCACCCGCGGGTCGCCGACCGGCGGGGCGCCCACCAGGTCGTCGAGCGGCACCTCGTGGGCGCGGGCGATGGGCAGGATCAGCTCCAGGCTGGGGCGGCGGCCGCCGGACTCCAGCCGGGAGAGGGTGGAGACGGAGATCCCGGTGGCGGCCGAGAGGGCGGAGAGGGTGACCCCGCGGTCCTTGCGCAGACGGCGCAGGCGGGGGCCGACGCCGGAGAGCACCGCTTCGAGTTCCGGGTCGTCCCGGTCGTGTTCCTTCATCCCGCCATTGCAGAATCGGCAAGCCTGTTTGTCAACACGCGCTCATACCTCGCCCCTGACCAGGGCCAGCAGCCGGTCCAGGACCCTGGGCCCGCCCGCGCGCACCCCGTCGTGCTCGTACTCGTCGGTCACCCAGGTGCGCAGCCCCCGGATCGCCCTCGCCGTGCGCAGCGCGTGCCCGGTGTCCACGTACATGTCGTCGTGGTAGACGGCCGCCGCCACGGGGACCTCGTTGGCGGCGAGCCGGGCGGGGTCGTACAGCGCGGGCCAGGGGGTGCGGTGCGCCAGCAGGTCGGCGGTCTCGCGCAGCGGGCGCAGCGCCGGGTCGACGTCGAAGTGCCAGGGGTGGATGGTCTCGCCCGTGAAGAGGACCGGTCCGCCGCCCCGCAGCGCGGCCGCCGCGTCGAACTGCGGGAACTCGGCGCGCACCCGCTCGGCCGCCCAGCCGGTGGCGCGCTCGCCCTGCCCGTAGACGGCCTCGTGCAGCAGGGCGTACAGCGGGTGCCCGGCGAAGGAGGTGGCCGCGCGCACGGCTTCCTGGAAGGCGTCGGAGAGCCGTGGGCCGTGCGGGGTGGGGACGAAGGCGTTCTCCAGGAGGTAGTGGAGCCGGTGGCTGCCGTCGCCGCTGCCGAGCATGATGCCGAGCGACTGGAAGCTCTCGGGGGTCAGCCCGCGCCCGGCGGACTCGGGCCGGTGCTCGGCCAGGTGGGCGGTGATGGCGCGGGCGCGCTCGACGTCCTGCGGGTAGCGGGCGTAGTGCGCGGCGACCTTCCGCTCGATGCGGGGGTAGGCGGCCCGGTAGACGTCGTCCGCGTGCGCGTCCAGCGAGGGCAGCCCGCCGGTGATCAGGGCCGCCGACAGCCCCTCGGGGGCGGCCGACAGGTAGCGGACCGCGCAGAAGCCGCCGAAGGACTGGCCCAGCACCGTCCAGGGGGCCCCGCCGGTGAGCTCGCGGCGGATCAGCTCGCAGTCCCGGACGATGGCGTCGGCGCGGAAGTGGGCCAGGTAGTCGGCCTGTTCGCGCGGGCCGCCGCGCAGCGGGAGCGTCTGCCGGTCGGCCGGGGTGGACAGGCCGGTGCCGCGCTGGTCCAGAAGGAGCACCCGGTACTCGCGCAGCGCACGGCCGAGCCAGGCCTCCGCCCCCACGAACCGGCGCGCGCCGAAGCCGGGGCCGCCCTCCAGGTAGACCAGCCAGGGCAGTGCGCGGCCGGCGAGGGAGGCGGCCACCGCTTCCCGCCCGTAGACCTCGATCCGCTCGCCGCCGGGGGCGTCGTGGTCCAGGGGGACGGTGAAACGCCGGTCGGTGAGGACGACGCCGGGCTGACGGTACGTGTTCACGGGGCTCCTGCGTCCGAGGGAGGGGGGAGGGCATGGTCCCAGGGGAAAGGCCCCAGTTCAGCACAGCTCCCGGCCGAAGGGCCGTGCCCCCAACGGGCCCGCCCGTGTGCGGCGGGGCCCGGGCGCTCCTAGCGTGCAGACATGATCCGGTTCGAGCAGGTCGGCAAGGTCTACCCGGACGGGACGACGGCGGTCGACGGGTTGTCCTTCGAGGTCGCCGAGGGGGAGCTGGTGACCCTGGTGGGCCCGTCCGGCTGCGGCAAGACCACCACCATGATGATGGTGAACCGGCTGATCGAGCCCACGTCGGGCCGCGTCCTGGTGGCCGGCGAGGACATCGCCGAGGTCGACCCGGTGGGGCTGCGCCGCCGGATCGGCTACGTCATCCAGCAGGTCGGCCTCTTCCCGCACCGCACGGTCCTGGACAACACCGCCACCGTGCCGTCGCTGCTCGGCTGGAGGCGGGGGCGGGCCCGGCGGCGGGCGGCGGAGCTGCTGGAGCTGGTCGGGTTGGACCCGGCGACGTACGGCCCGCGCTATCCCGCGCAGCTCTCCGGCGGCGAGCGCCAGCGGGTGGGGGTGGCGCGGGCGCTCGCCGCCGACCCGCCGGTGCTGCTGATGGACGAGCCGTTCGGGGCGGTGGACCCGGTGGTGCGGGAGCGGTTGCAGAACGAGTTCCTGGCGCTCCAGGCGCGGGTGCGCAAGACGGTGCTCCTGGTGACCCACGACATCGAGGAGGCGGTGCGGATGGGCGACCGCATCGCGGTGTACGGGCAGGGGCGCGTCGAGCAGTTCGACACTCCGGCGGCCGTGCTCGGCGCCCCCGCGACCCCGTACGTCGCGCGGTTCGTCGGCGCCGACCGGGGGTTGAAGCGGCTCTCGGTCACCGCGATCGAGCCGGAGGACCTGGAGGAGCCGCCGGTGGCCCGCCTGGGGGAGCCCGCCCGCGAGGCGGCGGCGCGGCTCGCGGCGGCGGGGGCCCGGTGGGCGGTGGTCCTCGGCGGTGCGGGCGAGCTGCACGGCTGGGTGTCGGCGGACGCGCTGCGGGGGGCCGGGGAGCGGGGGACGGTGGGCGGGCTGGCGCGCCGGATGGAGGCGTGGGTGCCGGTCGGCGCCCCGTTGAAGCAGGCGTTCAGCGAGATGCTCCAGTACGACGCGGGGTGGGTGGCGGTGCTGGACGGGGCGCGCTTCCTCGGGGTGCTCACCCCGGCCAAGCTGCACGAGGCGCTGCGCCGGTCGGTGGACGCCGACGCCCGGGGCGTGGGACGCGACGAGGTGGACTTCGACTCGGTCGCGGACGCGTAGGGCACGGGTTTCCGCCGGGGCCGCTCACCGCGCCGCCAGGAGCCCCTTCGACTCCAGGTATCCGCGTGCGACGTCCTCGGGGAGCCTGCGCCAACTGTCGACCCGCTCGTTCATCGACGCGAGGTCGGCCGTGGTCAGCACGGTGTTGAGCCGGTCGAGGGCGTCGCGCACCCCGGTGCTCCCGGCGCCGGCCCGGTTGACGACGGGGACGACGTGGTCGGCGTTCTGGAGGCGCTTGTCGTCCGCCAGCAGGACCAGGCCGAACCGGTCCAGCGTGGCGTCGGTCGTGGTGGTGAGCACCATCTGGTCCTGGCCGTTCTGGACCGCCCGCTTCGCCTGGGTGGTGCCGACGCCCTTGGGGTCGACGGCGACGACGTCGATGCCGTACGTGCGGCGCAGCCCCGGTGCGCAGGAGGGCCGTCGCACGCATTCGTCGCCCGCCGCCAGCCGCACGGGCAGCCCGGCGGCGCCCAGGTCGCTGAGGGTCCTCAGGCGGTGCTTCCTCGCGTACGCGGCGGTGACCGCGAAGGCGTTCTGGTCGACGGCCCGGCCGGGGTCGAGCACGGTCAGCCCGCGCGGGGCGGCCAGCGCGCGCAGCGCCTTCATGGTGGCGTCGAGGTCGGGCGAGCCGGCGGGGGGCGCGTCGGCGCCGCGGGCCTTCGCGTTGAGCCAGTCGGCGAAGGTCGCCGCGTACTCCGGTACGACGTCGATCCGGCCGCTCTCCAGGGCGGGTTCGTAGATCTCCCGGTTGGTGACGGAGATGAGGTCGGTGGAGTATCCGGCGCGCTCCAGGAGCAGGGCGTACATCCGGGCCAGCAGCTCGCTCTCGGTGAACCCGGCCGATCCGACGGTGAGTTCCCTGCTGTCGCCGGGCGGCCCGGTGACCTCGCCCTGGTCCTCCAGGCTGGGGCCGGTGGCGCAGGCGGTGGCGGCGACGAGCAGGAGGGCCGCGAGGCAGCGGCGGGAGGCGGGCCTCACGCGCTCCCCCGCCGGCGCGGGGCGAGCCGCTGCCCGGCCTCGAACAGGCACTCGACCAGCAGGGCGAGGGCGGCCACCAGGGCCGCTCCGGCGACCACCTGCGGGGTGGAGGCGAGGTGGAAGCCCGCGGTGATGACGCGGCCCAGCCCGCCGCCGCCCGCGAGTGCGGCGAGGGTGGCGGTGGCCACGAGTTGGACCGCGGCGATCCGCACCCCGGTGAGGATCAGCGGCAGGGCGAGGGGCAGTTCCACCCCCAGCAGCAACTGGCGACCGGTCATGCCCATCCCCCGGGCGGCCCGGACGACGTCGCGGTCGACCTCGCGCATTCCGACGTAGGCGTTGGTCAGGAGCGGCGGCACGGCGAACAGGACCAGCGCGATGATCGTCGGCCACTGGCCGTGCGTGCCGATCGGGGTGAGCAGCAGCAGGACCAGCACAGCGAAGGTGGGGACGGCCCGGCCGACGTTGGAGAGGTTGACGGCGAGCGCACCGCCCTTGCCGAGGTGGCCGAGGACGAGGGCGACGGGCAGGGCGATCAGGCAGCTCAGGAGGAGGCAGACGGCGGTGAGGCGGAGGTGTTCGCCGAGCCGGTCGCCGATCCCCTCGGGGCCCGACCAGTGGGAGGCGGTGGTGAGCCAGGCCCAGGCGTCGGCGAGCGTGTTCACGCCCGCCTCCGGGTCCAGGGGGTCAGCAGCCGGCCGGCTCCCAGGAGCAGCAGGTCGGCGGCGACCGCGATGGCGACGCAGAGGACGGAGGCGGTGAGCACCTGGGCCTTGAAGTAGGTGTTCATGCCGGAGTAGATGAGGTTGCCGAGTCCGCCGTGGCCGACGATCGCCCCGACGGTGGCCAGGGAGACCGCGGAGACGGTGGCGATGCGCAGGCCGGCCATCGCGGCCGGGAGGGCGAGCGGGAGTTCCACGGCGAGCAGGAGGCGCAGCGGCCCGTACCCCATGCCCCGCGCCGCCTGCCGGGTCTCCTCGGGGACGGCCCGGAGCCCGGCCAGGATGTTGCGGACCAGCAGCGTCAGGGAGTAGAGGACGAGCCCCGCGACGACGAGCGCGGCGGAGAGCCCGTACAGCGGCAGCAGCAGCGAGAACATCGCCAGCGAGGGGATGGTGTAGAGGACGGTGGTGAGAGCGAGCACCGGCCCGGAGGCCCAGCGCCACCGGCGGGCCGCCACGGCCAGCGGGACGGCGAGCAGCAGGGCGATGGCCACCGAGGCGGCCGTCATCTGCACGTGCTGCACCACCGCGTCCACGAGGATCTCGCGGCGGCTGGAGAGATAGGCGCCGCAGAACCACTCGTTGCGGGCGAGGCAGTCGTCCGGGGGCGCGGTCACCCGTCCATTCCAGCGCGGCGGCCGAGCCCGCGCAGGCCGGGGGCGGCCGTTCGCGGGACGTGCGGGCCTGCCCCGACGCGAGCGGGACCGGCGGCAGAGCGGCCGGGCCCGCACCGGCGGCGGTTCCACGGGGGCGGAACGGTCCCCGGCCATGGAGCGGGCCTGCCGCCCGCGCCGGGCAGGCCATTCCACGAAAACGGGGACGGCGCAATTCGCCGCTCCCGCGGTGCCGCCGTTCGGCGTGGCGAACGGGGGTGTGCGGCACGCCGGGAAAAGAGTGACGGAACACCTGCGGAAAGGGCGCGGGGAAACGCCCTCCCCTTTCGCGGGCTCCTGCGCCGCGAGCCTTCCACCGCCTGCCCAAGACGCCTCACGAGCAGGTGGGAGCCCGTCCCGCCCTCACTCGAACAGCCGCGCATCAGGGCTACTCCCCATGTGGTCGTATGAGCGAGTCATACCCATGATTGGGCCAGATGTCTGCCAAAGTGCATTTCGGCTTTACTCACCGTATTGAGCGAAGAGAGCCGTGCGTGCTGCACATGTGTCGTACTGACGAAAGACCTTTGACGGTCCTTCACCTGGTCCAGCCCGTCGACGGTGGTGTGGCTCGGGTCGTCGCCGACCTCGTCGAAGTCCAGGCCCGGTCGGGGCTGCGCCCCCTGGTGGCCTGTCCGCCCGGCAGTCCGCTGGCCCGCAGGGCCGCCGAGGCGGGCGCGGAGGTGCACGGCTGGGCCGCCACCCGCGCCCCCGGCCCCCGGTTGGCCGGCGAGGTCGCGGCCGCGCGCCGGATCGTCCGCACGAGCCGCCCGGACGTGGTGCACGCCCACAGTGCGAAAGCCGGGCTGGCGGGGCGCATCGCCGTACGCGGGTCGGTGCCGACGGTGTTCCAGCCGCACGCCTGGTCGTTCGAGGCCGTCGACGGACGCACCGCCGAACTGGCGGTGCGCTGGGAGCGGTTCGCGGCCCGCTGGGCCGACCACATCCTGTGCGTCAGCGACGCCGAACGCCGCGCCGGCCAGCGGGCGGGGATCACGGCCCGCTGGTCGGTGGTCCACAACGGCGTCGACCTCGACCGCTTCCGCCCCGGCGGCGGCGCCGAGCGCGCGGCGGCCCGCGCCGCTCTGCCCCTGCTGGCCGACGCCCCCGCCCGGGCCCCGGTGGTCGTCTGCGTCGGCCGGCTGACCCGGCAGAAGGGGCAGGACGTCCTGCTGCGGGCCTGGAGCCGCGTCCGGGTGCCTGCGGCGCGCCTGGTCCTGGTGGGCGACGGGCCCGACCGCGGGCGGCTGGAGCGATCGGCCCCGCCCGGCGTGCTGTTCACCGGGGACTGCGAGGACGTGCTGCCGTGGATGCACGCCGCGGACGTCCTCGTGCTGCCCTCCCGCTGGGAGGGCATGGCGCTGGCGCCGCTGGAGGCCATGGCCTGCGGGCGCCCCGTCGTGGTCACCGACGTCGACGGGGCGCGGGAGAGCCTCGCACCGGGCCACGAGGAGCACTGCCTCGTGCCGCCCGAGGACCCGGCGGCCCTCGCACGGGCGCTCACCGCGCTGCTCACCGACCCGGAACTGCGCGAGACGGTCTCCCGCCGGGCCCTGCGGCACACCCGGTCGGTCTTCGACGTGCGGCGCACGGCGGGGGCGATCGCCGCTCTCTACCAGGATCTTGTCGGCCTGTCGGACCCCACGATGAGGAAGCGCACCGAGCGATGACGATGGAGAGCGCCCCCGTTCCCGCCGCCGGACAGGCGACCGCCGTGCAGGCGCGCACGGTGCACCCGCAGCGAAGGGGGAGCGGGCACGCCCGGCCCCCGCGCGGCGGGCGCCGGGCCGTCCGGTGCGGCCGGGTGGCGCAGCTCGTGTGCGGCGACGCCCTCGCGCCCGTCGCGGCGTGCGCGCTGCTCGCCCCCGCGCCGTGGCCCTGGACGGTGGCGGCCGCCCAGGCGGCGGCGCAGGTGCTCCTCTTCGCCCACCGGGGGCTCTACCGCAGGCGGCTGTCCGCCTCCGTGCTCACCGAACTCCCCGCGCTCCTCGGTCTCGTCCTCCTCCAGTGGTACGTGACGTCGGAGGTGCTGAGCCTGTGGACCGGCCGCCCCGCGGCGGGCTGGGCGGTGCTCGCCCACGGGGCGGCCGCGCAGGCGGCGCTGACCTGCGCGGCGCGGGCGGCGGTGCACCGGGCGCGGCGGCGCGAGGGCGCGCGCCGGCCCCGCTCCGCCCTGGTCGTCGGCGACGGCGCGCTCGCCCGCCGGGTGGCGGCCGCCCTGTGCGACCACCCCGAGTACGGGCTGCGCCCGGTCGCCCTGGTCGCCGGCCGCGGGGGCGAGGGCGTCGCGGTGGGGTGCGGGGCGCGGCCGCTGCCGGTCCTGGGCGCCCCGCGGGAGGTGGGGCGGGCGGTGGTGCGCCACAGCGTGCGGCACGCGGTGTTCACCGCCCCGCCCGACGCCGCCCCGGACGGCGCCGCCCTCCTCTCCCTGCTCACCGGCTACGGCTGCCGGGTGTGGCTGGTCACCGATCCGGGCGCCGGGGCCCCCGCCGCGCGCCCGGTCGTGGACCGCCCGGACCATGTGTGGGGCTTCGCCGTCCACCGGCTGCGCGAGGAGGCCCGGCGCCCCCTCGGCCACGGCGCCAAGCGGGTGATGGACACGGTCCTGGCGGCGCTCGGCCTGCTGGCGGCCGCGCCGGTGATGGCGGTCTGCGCGCTGGCGGTGCGGCTGGCGGACGGGCCGGGGGTGATCTTCCGCCAGGAGCGCGTCGGCCGCGGCGGCCGCCCGTTCGTCCTGCTGAAGTTCCGTACGCTGCGGCCCGCCGACGCCCAGGAGTCGGCGACCCGGTGGAACGTCGCCTCCGACGGGCGGATGAGCCGGGTGGGCCGGGCGCTGCGCCGCACCTCCCTCGACGAGCTGCCGCAACTGTGGAACGTCCTGCGCGGCGACATGAGCCTGGTCGGACCGCGCCCCGAACGCCCCTTCTTCGTCGCCCAGTTCAGCCGCGCCCACCCCGGATACCCGGCCCGCCACCGGATGCCGGTGGGCCTCACCGGGCTGGCCCAGGTGAACGGGTTGCGCGGCGACACCTCGATCGAGGAGCGGGCCCGCTTCGACAACCACTACATCGAGACCTGGTCGCTCTGGCGGGACGCGTGCGTGCTGATGCGGACCGCGGGCTCCCTGTTCCGGCTCGGAGGGAGCTGACCATGGCCGCCGTCCTCGCCGCGCCCGCACCCGCCGTCCCCGCCGTCCGCCGTCCGGCGGCGGCCGGATGGCGGAGCAGGTGGCCGCTGCTGCCGCTGGTCGCGACCGTCCTGCTGCCCGCCCTCCCCCTCGGCGCGTCCGGCGGCGGCCCGGCGGTCACCCCGGCCGACCTCGCCTCCGGCCTCGCGGTCCTGGTGTGCGCGGGGCGGCTGCTGTACCTGCGGCGGCGCCCGCTGAGCCCCGCGGCCGCCCTCGTCCTGGGCCTGCCCGCCGCGGGGTTCGCCGTGGCCACCGTGACCGCCGCGGACCCGGCGGCGGCCCTGCCGGGGCTGGTCCGCTACCTCCAGGTCTTCGTCCTGGTGCCGGCCGCCGTGTTCCTGCTGCTCCGCGACGCCCGCGGCTTCCGGATCGTCGCCGGCTGCCTGGTCCTGCCGGCGCTCGTCCAGGGCGCCGTCGGCGTCCACCAGTACGCCACCGGGACCGGGGCCTCGTACATGGGCGAGGACGTGCGGGCGGTCGGCACGTTCGGGCCGGGCGACGTCATGGGGATGGCCACCGTGGTCGCCTACGGGCTGCTCGCCGCGGCCGCCTGCGCGCTGCGGCCGCCCGGCTCCGCGCCCCGCCTGCTGCGGCCGTGCGCCGCCCTCGTCGCCGCCGCGCTGCTCGTGCCGCTGGCGCTCTCGTTCAGCCGGGGCGTGTGGATCGCCACGGCCGCCGCCCTCCTCGCGGCCCTGGCGTTGAGCGGGCGGCGCCGGGCCCTGGCCTCGCTGGCCGTGCTCGCCGCGGCGGGGGTGGTGCTGGTCGGCGGGTTCGGCGTCGGCTCCGCGATGCTCGCGGACCGGGTCGCCAGCGTGACCGAGGTGACCCGGTCCCCGGACCGCTCGGTGAGCGACCGGTACGCGATGTGGAGCGCCGCGGGCTCGATGTGGCGCGAGCGCCCCGCGGTCGGGGTCGGCCTCAAGGGGTTCCCCGCCCACCGGGACGCGCACGCCTCGATCGGCCTCTCCTCCGGGAGCGACACCGCCGGGGCGGGCCGGCGGTTCCGCAGGCAGGCCCTCCTGTCGCCGCACAACATGTACCTCCTCGTCCTGAGCGAACAGGGCCTCGTCGGCCTCACCGCGGTCGTCGGCGGCTGGGCGGCGATCCTGGTCGCGGCCGTCCGCAGGCTCCGCTCGGCCCGTGCCCGCCGGGGCGCGCCCCTCGACTGCGGTCTCGTGGCGGTCGCGCTGATGACGTGGCAGAGCGTCGACTTCCTGTACGCGGACATCGGCGGGCCCACGACGGTGCTGAGCGGCGTCGTGCTGGGGCTGGCCGCCTGGTGGGCGCTGGCGGAACCGGGCGCGGAGACGGCCGGATGAGCGGCGCGGGGACGCGGACCGCGCCGCTCCCGGCCCCCGAGCCCGCGTCGAAGGAGTGCGGCGGCGGCAGCCCCCGGCTCGGGTCCTTCCTCGCCCGTGCGGCGGCGGCCACCGCCGGTCTGACCGTGCTGGGGGCCCTCCTCGGCCTGGTGCGGGACCAGGCCGTCGCCCGCTACTTCGGCGCGAGCGGCGCGAGCGACGCGTTCCTGGTCGCCTGGACGATCCCCGAGATGGCGGCGACGCTGCTGATCGAGGACGGCATGGCGCTGCTGCTCGTCCCGGCCTTCTCCCTCGCCCTGACCCGGCGGGCGGCGGCGCTCGGGGGCGGGGATGGACCGGGGGCCGACCCCGTGCGCGCCCTGGTCGCGGCCACGCTCCCCCGGCTGTCGGCCCTGCTCGCGGGCGCGGCGGCGCTGCTCGCCGCCGGGGCCCCGTGGATCGTGGACGTGCTGGCGCCGGGGCTGGCCGATCCCCGGCTCGCGGTGGACTGCACCCGGTTGACGGGGCTCACCGTGCTCACGTTCGGGATCACCGGCTACTTCAGCGCCGCCCTGCGCGCGCACGGCAGCTTCCTGCCCCCCGCCGGGGTCTACGCCGCCTACAACGTCGGCATCATCGGCATGACGCTGGCCCTGCACACCGCGTGGGGGGTGCGGGCCGCGGCGGCGGGCGTCGCGGTCGGCGGCGTCCTGATGGTCCTGACCCAACTCCCCGTCTTCCTGCGCCTGGTGCCGCCCGCGCGCCCGCGGTTCGGCCGGACCGGGCGGCGGGTCGCGCGGGCGGCCGCGCCGCTGGGGGCCGCGGTGCTGGCCCCGGTGGTCCTGTTCGTGGTGGGCCGCCAGTCCCAGGTGCTGATCGAGCGGTTCCTGGCCTCCACGCTGCCCGCCGGGGCGATCTCCCATCTGAACTACGCGCAGAAGGTCGCGCAGGTGCCGATGGTGCTGTCGCTGATGGTCTGCACGGTGACCTTCCCGGTCGTCGCCCGCGCCATCGCCGCCGGGGACCGGGAGAGGGCCCGGCTGCGCGTCGAACGGGACCTGACGCTGGCCGCGGCGGTGGTGCTGCTGGGCACGGCGCTCCTCCTCGGACACGCCCCCCACATCATCGAGGTGCTCTTCCAGCGCGGCGCGTTCGACGCCCACGACACGGAAGTCACCGCGCGGGCGATGCGGGTCTACGCGGCGGGGCTGCTCGGGCACTGCCTGGTCGGCGCGTTGAGCAGGCCGTTCTTCTCTTCCGGGCGGCCCACCTGGTTCCCCGCGGCCGCCATGGGCGCCGGGCTGCTGGTCACCCTGGGGGCCGGGCTCGCCCTCACGCACCGCTTCGGCGTCGACGGCATCGCGGCGGCCAACGCGTGCGGGATCAGCACGGCCGCCCTGCTCCTCCTCCTCGGGCTCGGCAGCCGGGTCGTGCCCGTCCGCCCGAGGGCCGTGGCGCTCTCCCTGGGGCGGCTCGCCCTCGCCGCGCTCGCCGCCGGGGCGGCGGGCTGGGCGGCCGCCGCGGCCGTCCACGACCCGTTGCCGAGCCTGGCCGCCGGGTGCCTGATCGTCCCCGGCGTGTTCGTCCTGACCGGGCTCGCCCTGCGCTCGCCCGACATCGCTTCCCTGCTCGCCCTCACCCGACGGAGGCTCCTCCATGGCCGCTGACCGCCCGGCGCGCCGCGCCGACGCTCCCCCGCCCCGGTCCCGCCCGCCCGCCCGCCGCCGGCCGTGGATCCTCACGTACCACTCGGTGAGCGACACGGGCGACGACCCGTACGGCATCACCGTCTCCCCCGCGCGCCTGGCCGAGCAGTTGTCCTGGCTGCGCGGCAGGGGGCTGACGGGGGTGGGGGTCGCGGAGCTGCTGCGGGCGGAGGCGGCGGGGCGGCGCGGCCTGGTCGGGCTGACCTTCGACGACGGGTACGCGGACTTCCTCGGCGAGGCGCTGCCGGTGCTGCGCGCGCACGGCTTCCGGGCGACCGTCTTCGTCCTGCCGGGGCGCGACGGCGGCGTGAACGCGTGGGACCCGCTGGGGCCGCGCAAGCCGCTGCTGACCCGCGCGGACCTCCGGCGCGTCGCCGAGGCCGGCATGGAGGTCGGCTCGCACGGCCTGTACCACCGGGACCTGACCGCGCTGGCCGACGCGGAACTGCACCGCGAGACGCGGCACAGCCGGGAGCTGATCGGCGACCTCACCGGCGCCCTCCCGGAGGGCTTCTGCTACCCGTACGGCATCCTCGACCGCCGCGTCGCGGCCGCCGCCCGCTCCGCCGGATACGCCTACGCCTGCGCGCTGGCGGCCGGCCCGCCGCTCGGCCGCTTCGCGCTCCCCCGCACCCACGTCAGCCAGGCCGACCGGGGCGTACGGCTGTGGGCGAAGGCGCTGCGCCACGGACTGCGGCACGGCGGGGCGGCCGGGGAGCGCCCGGCGGCGGCCGGCCCGGTGCGGACGGGGGGCTCCCGGTGAGGGCGCTGCACGTCATCACCGGGCTGGGCGTCGGCGGGGCGGAGCTCCAGTTGCGGCTGCTGCTGCGCCATCTGCCGGTGCCCTGCGACGTGGTGACGCTCACCAACCCCGGCCCGGTGGCCGAGGGGCTGCGGGCCGACGGGGTCCGGGTGGCCCATCTGGGGATGCGCGGCAACCGGGACCTCCCGGCCGTGGGGAGGCTGGCCCGGCTGATCCGGCGCGGCCGCTACGACCTGGTCCACACGCACCTGTACCGGGCCTGCGTGTACGGCCGGGTCGCGGCCCGGCTCGCGGGCGCGCGGGCGGTGGTCGCCACCGAGCACTCCCTGGGCCGCGCCGAGATCGAGGGCCGGCCGCTCGGCCGCGGCGTCCGCGCCCTCTACCTCTCCACCGAGCGGCTCGGCTCGGCCACCGTCGCCGTCTCCCCGACCGTGGCCGGGCGGCTGCGGGACTGGGGGGTGCCCGCGAACCGCATCCGGCTGGTGCCCAACGGCATCGACGCGGACCGCTTCCGCTACGACGCGGAGCGGCGGGCGGCCGTGCGGGCGGCGCTGGACATCCCCGGCGACGCGTTCACGGTGGGCGGGGTCGGCCGCCTGGTGCCCGGCAAACGCTTCGACGTGCTGCTCCGCGCGGTGGCCGCCCTGCCGCCCGCCCGCCTGCTGCTGGCCGGCGACGGTCCCGAGGCCGGGCCGCTGCGGGCCCTGGCCCACCGCCTCGGGGCGGCGGACCGGGTGCGCTTCCTCGGGGAGTGCGGCGAGGCGGGCGGCGGGCCGGCGCCCGGCGTCCCGGCGCTGCTCAGCGCCGTGGACGTGTTCGTCTCCACCTCCCGCGAGGAGTCCTTCGGCCTGGCGGCCGTGGAGGCGCTCGCGGCGGGGCTGCCGGTGCTGCACGACGCCTGCCCCGCCATCGACGACCTGCCCTCCTCCCACGCGCCCGGCGCCACCCGGATCTCCGGGAGCGCCGAGGAGTTGGCGGCCGGGCTGCGGCAGCGGATACACGCCCGCGCCCACCGGCTGCCGCCGCCCCGAGCCGTCGGCCACTACGACATCAGGCGCAGCGCCGAGCGCCTGATGGAGGTCTACGCGTACGCCCTCGACACCGCCCCACCGAACCGGAGAGCCCTGCCATGACCGAGAACCCCGAGCGGCGGCGACACCTCGTCGCACGCCGGCTGCGCACCACCCTGTCCCAACTGCCGCACTGGTGGCCCCTGCCCGCCTGCGCACTGCTCGGCACGGTGTCCGGGCTCGGGTACGGCGTGCTCGCCGAGCCCCGGTACGAGTCCACCGGCTACGCGGTGGTCGTCGCCGAGAAGGGGACCGACCCCTCGGCGGCGCTGGGCTACGCCCAGTCGTTCGGGCGGCTGGCCACCACCGACGCGACCCTGTCGTACGCGCAGGGCGCGGCCGGCGAGCCGGTGCGCGAACTGCGGTCGCTGGTGCGGTCGGAGACCTCTCCCGACGCGCCGATGATCGCGGTGACCGGCTCGTCCGGCGAGGGGCGCCGGGCGGCCGACATCGCGAACGCGGTCATCGAGGCCGTCGTCGTGAGCAGCGGCCATGTCTCCGAGGACACCGGGGTGAAGCTGGTCAAGTTCACCCACGCGATGGCGCCGGACCGGCCGGTCGCGCCGTCCGTGCCGCTGGGCACGGCCGTGGGAGCGGCCGCCGGCGGCCTGCTGGGGGGCCTGGTCCTGCTGGTGCGCCCGCGCCGGGCCGGCTGGAGCGTCGCGGCCCAGGTCCCCGCCCCGGCCTCGGGCGGCGCGTCCGCGGCCCTGGACGACCGGGGGGCCGTGCGATGAGGGGACGGACGGGCGGCGTCGCCGTGACCCTGTGCCGGGACTTCCGGGAGTTCGGCGCGCTCGCCGGGGAGTGGGACGCCCTGCACCGCCGCTGCGCCACCGCCACCCCGTTCCAGAGCCACGCCTGGCTGCACTCGTGGTGGATCTCCTACGGCCGCCGGGACCGTCTGCGGGTCGTCCTGGTGCGGCGGGCGGGCCGGCTGATCGGGGCGGCGCCGCTGATGCTGGCGCACCGCCCGATGCCGCTGCTCGTCCCGATGGGCGGAGCCGTCTCCGACTTCTTCGACATCCTGCTGGACGAGGAGGAGGCGGGGTACGCGGTGGGGGCGCTGGGGCGCGGCCTGGACCGGGCGGCCCGGCACGCCGTGATCGACCTGCGGGAGGTGCGGCCCGACGCCTCCGCGCAGTTGCTGTTCGGCCGGTGGACGGGGCCGCGGAGCCGGCTCGCGGACTCGACGTGCATGGAGCTGCCCGCCCGGCCGCTGGACGACCTGGCGGCGCGGCTGACCGGAGCGCGGGGGCAGCGGCTGCGGGCCAGGCTGCGCGGGGTGGAGGCGCTGGGGATCACGGCGAGCACGGTCCCGCAGGACGGCGTCCCCGCGGCGATCGGGACGCTGCTGCGGCTGCACCGGCGGCAGTGGGAGGGGCGGGCGGTCAATCCCGAGCATCTCAGGGCGCGCTTCTCGGACCACCTGGTCCGCTCGGTGGGGCGGATGACGGCGGACGGGACGGGGGCCGTGACGGAGTTCCGGCTGGCGGGCGAGGTGGTGGCCTCCGGCCTGTCGTTGCAGTCCGGGCCCCTGGTCGGCGGCTACCTGTTCGGCGCGGACCCGGCGCTGCGCGCACGGAAGGTCGACGTGTCGACGTTGCTGCTGCGCGACCTCGCCCGGCGCGCCTGGGAGGACGGGCGCGAGGTGGTGAGCCTGCTGCGCGGCGCGGAGCGGTACAAGGCGCACTGGCAGCCCGTCACCGTGGCCAACCAGCGGCTGCTGCTGGCCCGTCCCGAGCTGGAGCCCCTGCTGCGGCTGCGCGAGTCCCAGGCGGCGGTGCGGGAGCGGGCGGCGCGGACCGTGAAGGCCCGCTTCCCGGCGGCGCGGGACTGGCGCGACCGGCTGGCCGCGCTGCCCTCGATCGGGCGCTGACCCGGCGCCGGGTGACCCGGACGGCGGCGTCGGAGATATCGCCTATGGGAGATCCGTTACCGTTCGGCGCTTTGCGCGTTGTCAGGGGGTGCGGGCCTCACGTCCGCACACCATCCCCTTCCTTACAAGGAGTTCTGAATGTCTCGTATGACGAAGGTCGCCGCTGTCATGGCCGGTACCGGCGCCCTCATCGCCGGCGGCGCCGGCATGGCGTCCGCGGACGCCGGCGCCCAGGGCCTCGCCGCCGGCTCCCCCGGCGTCGTCTCGGGCAACGTCATCCAGGTGCCCGTGCACGTGCCGGTGAACCTCTGCGGCAACACGATCAACGTGATCGGCGTCCTGAACCCGGCGTTCGGCAACACCTGCATCAACGCCGACGGCGACCACGGGGACTACGGCCACGGCCGCTGATCCGCCGCATTGACCGAGCGGCCGGCCCTCTCCTTCCGGAGGGGCCGGCCGTTTCCGTGCGGGGGGTTCGCCACGATCAGGCGTAGCGGTAGAGCTTGCCGTGGTCGAGCAGGCGCGCGGGCGCCACGTTCCAGGGGGGCATCGGATCGTCGAGGCCGAAGACGTAGGCGCGGTCCCGGTCGGGCGAGGCGGGTTTGCGGCCCGGCAGGTAGGCGGAGCGCGGGTGGGCCTTCCGCCACCGGTCCCACAGCAGGTCGATGAAGGAGTGGTGCAGCCAGAAGACCGGGTCCTCGGGGGAGGCCGCGCCCGCCATCGGGCCGCCGACCCATTGGTGCACGCGGTTGTGGTTGGCCACCGCGCGCACACCGCGGATGCCCCAGCCCTCGACGCGGTTGCGGAAGCCCTCGGTGCTGGTGCTGTTCCACGGCTCGGTGTCGTAGACCGGGTCCTGGAGCGCCCGCGCCACGTCGTCCTTGGTGGGGAGGGAGACGGGGTCCCTGCCGGGCCTGCCGAAGTTGCGGGTGAGGTAGTGCTCGTCGGTGACTCCGCCCCCGACGCTCCAGTTGCCCGCCTCGTAGGCGAACGGCCCGGTGGTGACCATGCGGTCGCCCGCCCTGCCGTTGCCGCCGAGGAAGTCCTCCGCCCACAGCGAGGAGTCGGGCCGGTTGTCGGTGGTCCAGTCCCAGTAGGGGACGCTGACCCCGGCGTCGACGCTCTGGAGGGCTTTCTCGAACTCCAGCAGGTACTGGCGGTGCCAGGGGAAGAACGAGGCCGTCATGTGGGCCGGGCGCGGCCGGCGCTCGGTGTCCATGACGTAGTACTCCCGGTGCATGACGACGAAGTCGTCGTAGCGGCCGGAGCGCTTCAGTTTCAGGATGGCGTCGACGAGCCGGCGCTTCTCGGCGCGGGTCAGGTCGCGTTGGTTCTTGCGGGTGTACACCGGTGCTGGTCCTCCTCTTTCACATGCGGTGCGCGGCGGGGGGTGCGAGCCGGGCGGCGCCCAGCTCGTCGACGGCGGCGCGCGCCGTCTCCAGCAGCGTCGGATACGACTCGTAGTGCCGGACGTCGCTCAGGTAGGTGCCGTCCGCCCGCCTCATGACGTGCAGGGGCCTGCCGTCGATGCGGACGTCGGGGACCGGTTCGTCGGCGTCGCGGTCGGCGGCGGGGACGACGGCGGTCACCGTCCCCCGGATCTCCCGGCCCCGGTACATCTCGGTGAACTCCTCCGCGGCGAACTCCTCCGCGGCGGGCCGGGGCGCTTCGGGGCCGGGACGGGCGGCGGCTCCGCGCTCGCGTTCGAGCGCGGGGAGCAGGGCGGCGGCGGTGCCGGTGACCACGGCGGCGGTGAACGCGCCGCGCAGGACGAACCGGCGTGGGAAACGGTGTGCGCCGCCGGGTTCGGCGGGGATGGGGCTCATGGGGGTGACTTCCTGCCTCTCGTCGAGTCGTTGGGGGTGATGGTGGTGATGTCGACAACGAGTCGGTGGCGAATCGGTTCTCGTGCGCTCGGCGTACGGCCCCCTGGGCGCGCTCACGCTCCGTCAAACGCGTGAGGCTGTGCGGCGGCGGCCCGCCGGGGGCCGCGTCGGACGGCCCGCCGGGGCCCGTGGGCCGGAACATGGTCTGCGAACCCGTGGAGGTGGTGGGCATGACCGGTCCGTACGAGGTGTCCGGGGACCGCGCGTCGAGCGCGGCGGACGTCGACCTGGCCGACCCGGCCTTCTGGCGGCTGCCGCGGCCCGAGCGGCTCAGGGCCTTCGCCCTGCTGCGCGAACGCGACGCTCCGGTGCTCTTCACCCCCCGGCCGGGCGCCGCGCGCACGGTCGGGGGGCCCTTCTACGCCCTGGTGCGCCACGCCGACGTACGGGCCGCGAGCCGCGCACCGCGGGTGTTCGCGAGCGCTCCGGGGGTCACGGCCCCGGAGCCGGCCGGCTGGGCGAAGGCGGTCTTCGGGAACGCGATGGTCCACATGGACGGGGCCGAGCACGCGGCGCTGCGCCGGATCGTCTCGCGGCGCTTCACCCCGAGGCTGCTGGCCGGCGCGGAGGAGAACATCAACCGCCTCGCCGAGCGCCTGGTCGACGAGCTGATCGCCGCGCGCCCCCGCGACCTCGTGCCGTCGGCGGCCTCACGGCTGCCGCTGGAGGCGATCTGCGACCTGATGGGCGTGCCGGGGCCGTACCGGGCGCGGATCGCGGCGC
Organism: Streptomyces sp. NPDC041970; assembly: GCF_055588985.1. Taxonomy (NCBI): domain Bacteria; kingdom Bacillati; phylum Actinomycetota; class Actinomycetes; order Kitasatosporales; family Streptomycetaceae; genus Streptomyces; species Streptomyces sp. NPDC041970. The sequence goes on along the minus strand of NZ_JBVJCD010000019.1, from coordinate 30,659 downwards.
GGGTCGACCGCACCTCGGAGCGCGTGGGGGTGGAGCGCCGGGGGCCGCGGGTGCCGGGGCGCGGGGTGGCGTCCCTGGCCCGTCTGCAGTGGCTGATGGCGCGGCTCGCCCGTGAGCGCCGGCGGCGGCCCGAGGACGACCTGGTCTCGGCGCTGGTGCACGCGGACGTCGACGGGGAGGCGCTGTCCGGGCGGCAACTGGCGGCGTTCTTCTCGCTGCTGCTGGTCGCCGGGGTGGAGACCACCCGCAACGCGATCGCGCACGGGCTGCACCTGCTCGACCGGCATCCGGAGCAGCGGGCCCTGCTGCGGTCCGACTTCGACCGGTACATCGGCGGCGCGGTCGACGAGATCGTGCGCCATTCGACGCCGATCATCCAGTTCCGCCGGACGGTCACCGCCCCCTGCGAGCTGGGCGGCCGCATGTTCCGTCCGGGCGAGAGGGTCGCCCTCGTCTACGCGTCGGCCAACCGCGACGAGGCCGTCTTCCCCCGTCCTGACGCCTTCGACATCACCCGCTCGCCCAATCCCCATCTGGGATACGGCGGAGGGGGCCCGCACCACTGCCTCGGCGCGCGTCTGGCCCACCTGGAGATGGCGGCACTCCTCCGGGAACTGCTCGTCCGGCGGCCGGTCGTCCGGACCCTGGGCGATCCGCGACTGGTCGACTCGCACTTCGACAACCGCGTCCGATCGCTCCCCATCACCTGCGGCCCCGCCCTCGCCTGAACGGGACGCCCGCCGGCCCTGCCCGAGCCGCCCGACGACGAGAACCCCTTGCCAACGCACCGGACCGACCCGGACCCTCACCCTGCCAGGAGAAGCAATGCCGGCACAGCGGCGTCTCATCAGTACGTGCATCGCGGCGGTGGCTCTCAGCCTCGCGGCCGGCGCCGGCGTCGCGGGCCGGCTGCCGGACGCCCACACCGTCGACGGCACGGCTCCCGGAGCGGCCGCGGTGCGCACGGCGCACGGCGCGTACCTCGACTACGGGCCCGCGGGCGTGGAGCGGATGGCCGATCTCGCGCGCTGGCTCGGCGGGGCCGAGCTGCGCGTGGGCCACACCTACCTGCCGGGCGACCTGTGGGTGAACATCGAGGGCGCTCCCGCGTTCCTCGAAGCCTGGGCCGCGTGGCGGCGGGCGGACGAGGAGCGGATGTTCGTCCTGAACGTGCCGATGCTGGAGCGCAACGAGGAGCAAGTGCCGGACGACGAGGTCCGCGCGCTGCTCAGGGCGGGCGCGGCCGGCGACTTCGACCAGCACTTCACCCGCCTGGCGGAGCGCCTGGTGCGGCTGGGCGTGCCGGACACGGTGGTCGTGCTCGGCTGGGAGATGAACGGCACCACGTACACGCACCGGTGCGGCCCCGACCCCGCGGCGTGGAAGGCGTACTGGCGGCGGATCGTCACCGCGATGCGCGCGGTGCCGGGCCAGGCGTTCCGCTTCGACTTCGCCCCCAGCCGGGGACGGGACGCGGTGCCGTGGACCGAGTGCTATCCGGGCGACGGCGTCGTGGACATCATCGGGATGGACTCCTACGACCAGCCGGCCGGCGAGACCTTCGACGACCAGGTCTCCGGTCCGTACGGGCTGAGGAAGCACGTGGACTTCGCCGCCGAGCACGGCAAGCCGATCTCGTTCCCGGAGTGGGGGCTCTTCCGCAACGGGGACAACCCCGTGTACATGCGGCGGATGCTCGCCTGGATCGACCGGCACGAGCCGCTCTACCAGACCGTCACGGACTACTGCCCGCACGGGGTCTGGCAGTGCGCGGACCACCCGCGGTCCTCGGAGGTCTACCGGACGGCGATGACGAGGATGGCCGCACCCTCCACGCCCGAGCCGTAGCCGGCCCCGACGCCCTCCGCCGACCGGGACCCCGCGCTGTCCGCGCGCCGGTAGTGCGTCACCGCCCCGGACGATGACGTACCGGGGCGGCGGCCGGAGCGGCGCGGCCCCCGCCCGCCCCGTACGCCCGTGCCTCCGCGCCGGAGGGGCCCTCCCGCTCGCTCGCGCCCCTCCGCGCCACCGGCCCGACACCGCCACCCTCTATCGTGCGCCCGTACCGGCGTCCGATTCCGTTCGGCCGGCAGGGTGTCACGGAGGGAGTGGGCGATGGGCAGCTCAACGGCGGCCGGGGGGTTGGAGCGCCGCCTGGGGGTGTTCGACGCCGTGGTGATCGGGCTCGGCTCGATGATCGGCGCGGGCATCTTCGCCGCGCTGGCGCCGGCCGCCTCGGCGGCGGGGTCCGGGCTGCTGCTCGGCCTGGCACTGGCCGCGGCCGTGGCGTACTGCAACGCGACGTCGTCCGCCCGGCTCGCCGCCCGCTATCCGGTGTCGGGCGGCACGTACGTGTACGGCCGCGAGCGCCTTGGGCCCTTCTGGGGCTACCTCGCCGGGTGGGCGTTCGTGGTCGGCAAGACCGCGTCGTGTGCGGCGATGGCCCTGACCGTGGGTTCGTACGTGTGGCCCCGGCACACCCACGCGGTGGCCGTCGCCTCGGTGGTGGCGCTCACCGCGGTCAACTACGCCGGGGTGCGGAAGTCCGCGCTCCTGACGCGGGGCATCGTCGCCGTCGCCCTCGCGGTGCTCGCCGCGGTGGTGACCGCCTGCCTCACCGGAGGCACGGCCGACGCCGCCCGGCTGGGCATCGGCGGGGACGCCACCGCGGGCGGGGTGCTCCAGGCGGCGGGGCTGCTGTTCTTCGCCTTCGCCGGGTACGCGCGCATCACGACGCTCGGCGAGGAGGTCCGCGACCCGGCCCGCACCATCCCGCGGGCGATCCGCACCGGGCTCGGCATCGCCCTGGCCGTGTACGCGGCCGTAGCGGTCTCGGCCCTGCTCGTGCTGGGCCCGGACGGGCTGAGCGGGGCCACCGCCCCGCTGGCCGACGCCGTGCGCGCCGCCGGCGCTCCCGCCCTGGCGCCCGTCGTGGGCGCCGGGGCCGCGGTCGCCGCGCTGGGCTCCCTGCTGGCGCTGATCCTCGGCGTCTCGCGCACTACGCTCGCGATGGCCCGCGACCGGCACCTGCCGCACGCGCTGGCCGCCGTCCACCCCCGCTTCCAGGTCCCCCACCGCGCCGAACTCGCCGTGGGCGCCGTCGTCGCGGTGCTGGCCGCGGTGGTGGACCTGCGCGGGGCGATCGGCTTCTCGTCCTTCGGCGTGCTGGTGTACTACGCCGTGGCCAACGCCTCCGCCCTCACCCTCCCCGGCCGCCGCGCCGCGCGGGTGACGCCGGTGCTCGGCGCCGTCGGCTGCGCGGCCCTGGCCTGTGCGCTGCCGGGCGCCTCCGTGCTGGCCGGGGCGGCGGTCATCGCGCTCGGCGCCGCGCTCTACGGCGCGCGTGGGGCGGGCCGCCGCCCCTGACGGCCGAAGACCTCGCGTCCCCGGCGGGGGCGCGAGGTCAGAAGGCGAACACCGAGCTGTCGTTCGTGCTCCCCGCCAGCTCGCAGGCGTTGCCGTACGTGGCGGTGAACTCGACCCGCTCCCCCTCCCACACACCGCGGGCGGTGACCGCGACCGGGTCCCACTGCCGGGTGCAGACCCGCTTCACGGGCCCGGCGGCGAGCTGGGCGAACTCGCCCGCGACGGCGGCGATCTCCTCGCAGGCCGCCTCGGGGGCGGGGTGGGTGCCCTCGGCGCGCGGGGCGCAGGTGAGCGTCACGGCCCGCTCGACGGGGGCGGTGAGGGGCTTCTCGCCGCGGGCGACGGTGAGCACCAGCGAGGACGGCGCGTTCGGGGCCCCGCCCGCCGGTGCGGCCTGGGCGGCGCCGGTCGCGTAACCGCCGACCAGAAGAGCGCTCGCGGTGGTGATGGCGAAGGTCGCGTGAAGATCGAGGCGCATGGCTGGAAGTCCCCTTGGTCGGATGCCTGGTCGCGGTCAGGAGTCTGACGCATACGGACCGTGAACGCATCTCGGCGACCGGCCTCCGCACGGCTCTCGCACGCGCCGCGCAGGGCGTACGGCAGCGGGGCGCCGGTTCGCGGGCTGTGGCGAACGCCCCTTGAGCTGCGACCGCTTCCGGGCGTCCGGCCGACGGGGCGCTCCCCGTTCGGCCGGAGGGACGCGCCGACCCCGTGCACCCGATCGCCGTATCGGCCGCCGCGCTCAGAGGTGGGCGAGGAGGCGGTCCAGGGGCGTCGGCAGGCGGGCGAGGTCCAGCGCGCCGACGAGTGCGCGGGCGTACTGCTCCTTGCGGCCGCCGATGGTGCCCATGAAGCGCTTCACCTGCGCTTCCACGGCCCGCTCCCGCTGTGCGGGCTGCCGTTGGAAGATCCGCAGGGCCCGCAGGTCGCCCTGGTCCTCGATGACCCGCTGGACTCCGGCCGCGCCGAGCGAGCGGATCAGTTCGTCCTCCAGGTCGGCGTGGCACACGAAGAAGCCCAGCGCCTCGGTGTCGCCGTCCGTGAGGCGGTCGCCGAACCCGGTCCGCTCCAGACCCCGGCGGAAGAAGCGCTGCTCCGCCGCGTCGCACAGGCCGGCCAGCCGGAGGCCGAGCCCGTGGGGGCCGAGGGGCCGCAGGAAGCGGGTGACGCTGGTCGCGCCCCCGATCGGCACGACCACCACGCCCTCGGCGGACGGCGAGCGCCCCTGCCGCGCGGCGAGCGCCTCGACGGCCGCCCGGTCGCTGACGCCCTCGACGAGGACCACCGTGCGCAACTCCATGGCGGCGGCCAGGTCGCGGACGAGGTCGGCCCGGACCCCGGCCGGAGCGCCGTCCGCCACCCAGGCGATGACCGTCTGCCGAAAGCGCGTCGCCGTGTCCATCGCCCCAGTCTCACATCCCTGCCCCCGAGCTCCACCATGGTTTGCGCGCACGCCGGTCGCGGCCCCGCCGCCCACCCCGGCCGGGCGGATCGGCGCACCGGGACGCCCGTCCCTCCGGTCGGTCGGCGGGGCGACCGGAACAGCTCGCTCCGGGAGCGTCCGAAGGCTCCGCCGACATGGCATCCTGTTGCCTTCCACGGACAGGTTGCGGCGCTCGCCGCCCGTGCACGACCCCCGAAGGCAGGTGCAGGATGCGGTCCGCAGAACGACGAGCGGATGCGGGGAGCGACGCCGTCGCGCCCCCCGGGACCACGGCCGGCGGAGAGCCGCCGGCGGAGGAGGAGCCCCCCGTCATACCCGACGCGGTGCGCGCCGCGGCGCGGGACGCTCCGGACCACTGGCTGGGCGCCGTCGATCCGCAGTGGCCGCAGGACCGGCCGCCGCCGGAGTGGGCGGTGGTCGGCGAGTGGCGCTCCGACGAGGACGGGGACGTCGTCGCGTACCGGCCCAACCCCCTTTACCGGCCGTCCCCTTCGGCGCTCGGGTGGCCTGAGCCCACTGATCCGGTGGACGCGGCGGCGCAACGGGCGGCGACCGGATACGGCTCCGTCGACGAGGCGTTGACGGCCCTGGCCGCCGCGGAGGTCAGCGTGGTGCGCGGTCTCGACGGACGGCCGCTGACGGCAGCCGGAGCGGACGGCCGCCCCGTCGTCCTGGTCTTCACCGATCCCGCACATCAGTTCACGCCCGCGTCATTGATCCATGACACCCTGCCCGCAGCGGAGTTGGCGCGGGATGTGCGAGAATCACGCACGCTGCTGCTGGTCAACGCCCTGGCCTCCGCGCCCCTGGCCGTACCGGCGGAGAGCCTGCCGGACCCCGTGCCCGGCGAGGACGAGGGCGCGCGCGAGACCGGTGCCCACGAATCCGGCATCTCCGCTCCGCTGCCCGAAGGTTCAGTATCGGCCCCCTGGCCCCCTACCTCGGTGAGGACCCCGTGACGCGTTCGACCCCTGCTCCCGCCGTGCCTCCGGCCGGTGAGGACTCCACCGCCACCTCCACGGCCGCGACCCGGACGGACGGCGAGGAGAGCCGCGCCGGGGCCGCCGTGACGGCGACCGCGAGCACCGTCGCCGACGCCGCGGCGCCGGCCGCCGCGAAGGCCGCCGAGAAGTCCGAAGGCATGGCAGGCTCCGGGAGCGGGCCCGTCGGCGAGGACGCCTCGGCAGCTCCCCGTGCCGAGAGCGGCGCGGAGGCCGGAGGCGGCGCGGGGGCCCCGCGCGCCCAGGACGCCCCGGACGCCGCAACCGCCGGCGCGTCCCTACCCGACGGCGGAACCCGCGCCGAGGCCGACGCCGCGGCCGCGGTGTCGCAGAGCCGGCTGCCCGCCTTCGTACGGAACCTGACGTCGACGGCGGCCGGCGACGAGTCGCCGAAAACCGCGGCGGTGGGCCGGCCCGGCAAGGCGGCGCTGGCCGGAGCGGCGGTCGCCGGAACGCTTCTGCTGTCCGTGCCGTTCCTGGTGCTCGGCGGGGACGACGACGAACGGCCGCGGACGGCCAACGCCGCCGGGACCGTGCTGGGCGGTGACGAGCAGGGCAGGCCGGGCGAGTTCGGGGTAGCGGAGCCCGAGAAGTCCGGGGGCGGCGGGCCGAAGGCCGCCACCCCCTCGGTCGGCGCCTCCCCGTCCGGTGGTCCGGCCAGGAGCGCGCCCACCCGGGCCGGCACGTCCCCCACCGCCGCCACCCCCTCGGACAAGGCCGGCGGCGGCGGGAAGGCGGCCGGCGGCACGGGCGCGGCACCGGCCAAGCCGGCGTCGCAGGCCAGGTCGAAGGCGGCGGACGGAACGTCGGGCAGCCGCAGGGCTCCGGCGGGCGGGGGCGGCCAGGCGGCGCCCGCGTCCGGGGTGACGCTGGGCAACCCGGTGGTCATCCGCAACCATCTCTCGGGCCGCTGCCTGAACGTGCCCCACAGCATGTTCAACGACGGTATGCCGCTGGAGGTCTGGGACTGCAACGGCACCAACGCCCAGAGCTGGCAGTTCGCTTCGGACGGTACGCTGCGGATCGGCGGGAAGTGCCTCGACGTGGCCAACGCGAACTTCAACGACGGCACCCCCATCCAGCTCGCCCACTGCAGCGACAACGCCGCCCAGAAGTTCGTGCTCAACGAGGCCCACGACCTGGTGAACACCGTGGTCGGCAAGTGCGTCGACGTGAACCAGCACACCGACCACCGCATCGAGCTGCGGCTGTGGACGTGCACGGGCGCGGACAACCAGAAGTGGAGCTTCGCCTGACCGGCGCCGACCGGCGTCCTCGGCGGGAGCACGCGCGAACAACAGAGCGACGTACTGGCATGATCGTGGTTCCGGGTGCTCCCGGAAGCGGCGGGCGCATCGGATGGCGCCGCCCAGGCGAGGAGGTTCACGCGTGTCTCGGCAGGTACTGACGGTCGGTCCGGCAGGTTCCGACCGCTTCCGGACGATCGGGGAGGCGCTGGCGGCGGCGCGCATCGGGGCCGTCGTCAGCATCCGTCCGGGGACGTACGTCGAGAGCCTGGTGATCCACACACGGGTCACGCTCACGGCGGCCGAGGGACGGGGCACCGTGGAGATCCGGCCGCGTTCGGGCAGCGCGCTGTCGCTGCGCGCCGACGCCGTGATGCTCTCCGAGCTGACGCTGCGCGGCACCGACCCCGACCAGCCGGTCGTGGACGTGCGGCGCGGCCAGGCGGCGCTGGACGGCTGCGAGATCAGCGGTTCCTCGTGGACCGCGCTGCTGGCCGGCGGCACCGGCTCGCTGGCGCTGCGCGACTGCCGGGTGAGCAACCCCCAGGGCGCCGGGATCGTGATCACCTCGGCGGCCGGCAGTTCGGTGGAGTCCTGCTCCGTGGAGCACCTGGCGACCAGCGGCATCGTCCTGGCCGAGCAGGGGGACGCCACGATCCGCGGCTGCACCGTCCGCGACGCCCGAGGCAACGGCGTGCTCGCCAACGGCGACGCGGCCGGCTCCGTCGAGGACTGCGACATCTCCTCCACCGACAAGCCCTCGATCGCGCTGGAGGAACGCTGCACGACCCGCGTCGTGCGCTCGGTGGTGCACGACACCAGCACCGGCGTCCACATCACGAGCGCGGGCCGCACCACGCTGGAGGACGTACGGGTCACCGGCACGTCCGCGTCCGGCATCGTGCTGGCGCAGGGCACCGACCCGGTGCTCCGCCGCTGCCGCACCTCGCGCACACGGGGCAGCGGGCTGCTGGTGACCGACCGGGCGCGCGGCATGTTCGAGGACTGCTGGGTGGACACCGCCCAGGGCGCCGCGCTCAAGGTGAGCGGCGCGGCCTCGCCGGCCCTGACCGGGCTGACCGTGCGGGACTGCGACGAGGCCGGTCTGCTGCTGGAGGAGGACTCGGCGGCGGAGCTGGACCGGCTGGAGGTGATCGGCGGGTCCCCCGCCGTCCTGGTGCGCAGCGGCGCCAATCCGCTGCTGCGCCGGGCGCGGCTGGTGGAGCCGGCCGGCGACGGCATCGCGGCGTCGAAGGACGCGCGGGGTCGGGTGGAGGACTGCGAGGTGGTCCGTCCGCAGGGCGCCGGGGTGCGGGCGGGCTCGGGCAGCACGCTGTACCTGGCGGGCGGCGGCGTCTCCGGCAGCGGGGGCGACGGGCTCCTCGTCGAGGACGGCGGCAACGTGACCGTGCGGGACTTCCGCGTCGAGACGCCCGCCGAGGACGGCGTGGCGGTCGACGGCGGCGGCGAGGTGACCGCGAGCCGGCTCACCGTGCACGCCCCGAAGGGGCACGGGTTCGCGTTCCGGGAGGGCAGCCACGGCTCGCTGAGCGCCTGCGAGGTGACCAGCGGCGAGAAGGACGGCTTCCGGGTGGAGACGACGGCCCCGGTCTCGCTGGTGAACTGCACGGCGCGCGAGAACGCGGGCGGCGGACTGGTTCAGTCGACCCCCGGTGAGCGGCTGGCCGTGGAGGGGCTGACCAGCGTGGACAACGGCAAGCGGGACGCGTGGGGCACCGGCGCGGCGGAGAACACCGACCCGGCGGGGTCCGGCAGCGCCGAGGACTCCCCGCTCACCCGCGAGGGCGGCCCGTTGAGCGCGCTCAACGAGCTGATCGGCCTGGAGAACGTCAAGCAGCAGGTGCGCACCCTGGTGAACCTCACCCAACTCGCCCAGAAACGCGAGCAGTTGGGGATGTCCGCGCCGCCGATGAGCCGCCATCTGGTGTTCACGGGTCCGCCCGGCACCGGCAAGACGACCGTCGCGCGGCTCTACGGCTCGATCCTGGCGGAGCTGGGCTCGCTGCGCAGCGGCCATCTGGTCGAGGTGTCCCGTGCGGACCTGGTGGCGCAGATCGTGGGCGGTACGGCGATCAAGACGACGGAGACGTTCAACCGCGCCCTGGGCGGGGTGCTGTTCGTCGACGAGGCGTACACGCTGACCGCGGACAGCGGGAGCGGCGGAGCGGACTTCGGCCGGGAGGCCGTGGACACGCTGCTGAAGCTGATGGAGGACCACCGCGACGACGTGGTGGTCATCGTGGCGGGCTACTCGCGGGAGATGGAGTCGTTCCTGGCCTCCAACCCCGGTCTGGCGTCCCGGTTCTCGCGGACCGTGGAGTTCGAGAACTACTCGGTCCCCGAACTCGTGGCGATCATGGAGAACATGTGCACCCGGCACCAGTACGAGCTGGGCGAGGGCGCCGCCGAGGCGCTGGCGGCTCACTTCGAACGGATGCCGCGCGACGCGGGGTTCGGCAACGGCCGTGCCGCGCGCGGGGTGTTCGAGGAGATGGTGGACCGGCAGGCGGTGCGGCTCGCCTCGCAGGCGGACATCGGCGAGCGCGATCTGCGCCTCCTGCTCCCGCAGGACGTGTCCGACGCCGCCGTGCCGTCGACCGATGAGCCGGTCCAGGACCCGCTGACCGGCCTCGCGGACATGGTGGGGCTGGCGGAGGTCAAGCGGGACGTCACCGACCTGGTGAACCTGATCACGACGGCCCGGCACCGGGCGGCCGCCGGGCTGCCGGTGCCCTCGATCAGCCACCATCTGGTCTTCACCGGCCCGCCCGGTACCGGCAAGACCACGGTGGCCCGGTTGTACGGAGAGATCCTGACCCAGTTGGGCATCCTGACCAGCGGGCAGTTGGTCGAGGTGGCGCGGGCCGACCTGGTCGGCCGGTACATCGGCCACACCGCCCAGTTGACCAAGGAGGTCTTCGAACGGGCGCGCGGCGGTGTGCTGTTCATCGACGAGGCGTACACGCTCACCCCGGCGGGCGGCGGGGCCGACTTCGGCCAGGAGGCCGTGGACACCCTGCTGAAGCTGATGGAGGACCACCGCGACGACGTGGTGGTCATCGTCGCCGGGTACACCGAGGAGATGGAGCGGTTCCTCGCCTCCAACCCCGGTCTGTCGTCGCGGTTCTCGCGGCGCGTCGCCTTCTCCGACTACTCGTCCCAGGAGCTGGTCACCATCGTCCGCACCCACGCCGCCTCGATGGGCTACGAGTGCGGGCCGGGCACCGGTCCGCTGCTGGAGGAGTACTTCGACGCGCTGCCGCGGGACCGGACGTTCGGCAACGCGCGGTTGGCCCGCCAGGTCGTGGAGACGATGATCACGCGGCAGGCGGGGCGGCTCAGTTCGCTGGTCTCCCCCACCCTGGACGACCTGCGCACCCTCGTCCCGCAGGACGTCGTGCCGACGCGCAGGGGGGCCGGGCTGTGAGGGAGCGGGACTCGATGGACCATGCGGGCGCGACCGCTCGGGCGTCCGGAGGCGCACGTCCGGCGCACACGGCCGCACGTGCGGCGGGCGCGGGGCTGGCGGCCGGACTGGTGCTGCTGGCGGCGGTGCCGGCGGGGGCCTCGGTGCGCGCGGACGGGGAGCAGAAGCTTCCCGCCATGCCGTCGGCGCTCGGCGACGACGCGCAGCGCTCACCGTGCACGCCCGCGTCCAGAACCGCGGCGGAGCAGGGGGACTGGTCCCGCCAGCGCCTGGACCTCGGCCGGCTGCGCGAGCACGGCACGGGCGAGGGGGTGACGGTCGCCGTCATCGACACCGGCGTGGCGGCGGACGCGCGCGCCCTCAGGGGCCGGGTGACCGCTCACGGCGGGGCCGGCGAGGACTGCGTCGGGCACGGCACGTTCGTCGCGCACCTGGTGGCGGGCGCGGGCGGATCCTCGTCCGACCTCGCGGGCGTCGCACCGGGGGCCCGCGTGCTGGGGCTGCGCGGCACGGACGACCGCGGCAGGCCGGACGCCGCCCTGGTCGCGCGGGCGCTGCGGGACGCGACGGAGGCGAAGGCCGACGTGATCACGGTCTCCGTCGCACTGCCGCGGCGGAGCGGGGAGCTGACCCGTGCGGTCGAGGCCGCCGTGCGTTCGGGAGCGGTGGTCGTGGCGGCGGCGGTCCCCGACCCGCCCGCCGCCACCGAGGACCCGGTGCCGAGCCGGCCGTACTGGCCCGCGTCGGAGCCCGGCGTCATCTCGGTCCTGGACATGCAGCCCTCGGGCGCGCGGTCGGAGCGGGCGCTGCGGACGACGGGCGTCGACCTGGCCGCGCCGGGGGTCGGCGTGGTGGCCGGGGGGCCGCGCGGCTCCGGCCACTTCCTGGGCTCGGGGGCCTCGTTGGCCGCCGCGTACACCGCGGGTGCGGCGGCCGTCGTGCGTTCCGCGCACCCGGACGCCTCGGCCGACGAGGTGACCCGCCGCCTGGTGTCGGCGGCCTACCCGGCCGACGTCCCGCAGCTCGACCCGTACGCCGCCGTCACCGCCGTGGCCGACTTCGCGGCCCAGGAGGCGGCGCCGGCGCCCGTGCAGACGGTGCGGATGCGCGACACCTCGGCCGCGGACCGGGCCACCGACCGGGCGACGCTGCTGACGGTGGGCGGCGGGGCGGGGCTGCTCGCCGTGGTGTGGGCGGCGATGACGCTGCCCAGGGCGCGCGCCCGCGGCTGGCGCCCGGCGGAGCCGGAGCCGCGCGACTGACGGGTAGGGCGCCCGGCTCCGGTTTCCGCCGGCACGCCGGGCCTCCCGCCGTCCGCCGGGCTCCCCCGGCGCGGACCGCCGTCCGTACGGGCCGGGCCCGGCGACACCGCCGGGCCCGGCCCGTACGCGTCCGCGTCCCGTGCCCGCGCCGGGCGGCCGCTGACGCGAAGAGGGGTCCGACCCGCGGGTCGGACCCCTCTCGCTCACCGGTTGCTCACTCCGTGCCGTCCGCCATGGCGGTCTGCACGAGCTTCGCCTTGCGGCGCGCGATGTGGAAGGCGCGGCCCGGAGGCAGGTTCCTCGGCTTCACGTTGCCGAAGAGGAATCCCTCGGTGGGCGGGCAGGACATCAGCAGCGCCGGGGTGTTCCCCTCGTCCAGCCGTCGCAGCAGCGCTTCGTTGAGCCCGCGGCCCGCGCCCATGGCACTGCGGGCGATGACCATGTGCAGGCCCAGCTCGAAGCCGAGCGTGAGGTGGTCGAAGAGCGGCTCGAAGGGGCTCTGGAACGAGTTGCCCGCCACCATGTCGTAGTCGTCCACCAGGACGAACAACCGGGGCCCGGTCCACCAGTCGCACTGCCGCATCCGGGCGGGCGCGATGTCGGGGCCCGGCTGCCGGGTCTGTATCGCGCGGGCCGCGCCGTCGACGGTCTCCCGCAGGTTGTCCAGCGAGACGACGTGGCTGATGCGGTACTCGTCGGGCACGGCCTCCACCAGCTCACGGCGGTAGTCGACCACGATGATCTTCGCTTCGGCGGGGGTGTACCGGGCGGTGATCCCCGCCGCGACGCGGCGCAGCAGGTTGGTCTTGCCGCTCTCCGTGTCGCCCACAGCGACCAGGTGCGGGGTGCGGCTGAAGTCGTGCCAGACCGGCTCCAGCACGTCCTGGTCGAGGCCGAGGGCCATGCGCATCCCGCCGCCCTCGGTCGCCTCGACCGCGGGCAGCTCGGTGACCGACAGGCGGTGCGGCAGCATCCGCACGGCGGGCGCCGTCCGGCCCGGCCACTGGGCGGCGACCCGGCTGACCAGGTCGGCGACGCCGTCCCCCAGGTCGTCGGTGTCGCCGCTGCCGTCGATGCGGGGCAGCCCGGCGAGGAAGTGCAGCTTGCTGTCGGCGGTGAGGCCGCGCCCGCCGGAGCGCGGGACCGAGCGGGCCTTGCGCATGTCGACCTCGGAGTCCATCGGGTCGCCCATGCGCAGCTCCAGCCGGGTCGCGGCCTGGTCGCGGACCTGGGCGGACAGCTCGACCCAGCGGGCGGTGGTCACGACGAGGTGGATGCCGTAGTTGAGGCCGCGTGCGGCCAGTTCGTTGAACTTGGTGATGAGGTCGTCGTAGTCCTGGCGCACCGTGGACCAGCCGTCCACGACCATGAAGATGTCCCCGAACCGCTCGTCGGGGAACTCCCCCGCCGCCCGGCGGCGACGGTAGGAGGCCATGGAGTCCACGGTGTGGTCGGTGAAGAACTGCTCGCGCCGGGCCAGGACCGTCATCACCTCGGCCACCGTGCGGTTGACCCGCTCCGGGTCCAGGCGTGCGGCGACGCCGCCGACGTGCGGCAGCCCGGCGAGCTGCGCGAGCCCGCCGCCGCCGAAGTCCAGGCAGTAGAACTGCACTTCGGCCGGGGTGTGGGTGAGGGCCAGGGAGCAGATCAGCGTACGGGCGAGCGTCGACTTGCCGCTCTGCGAGCCGCCGGCGATGGCGACGTGGCCGCCCGCGCCCGCCAGGTCCACGACCAGCGGGTCGCGGCGCTGCTCGAACGGCTTGTCCACCAGGCCGACCGGCACGCGCAGGGTGCCGCGCTCCGTCCGGTCCGCGGCGGTCAGGCCGCGCTCGGGGTCCGTGACGAGCCCGGCGAGCAGTTCGTCCAGCGGGGAGGGCGAGTCCAGGGGCGGCAGCCACACCTGGTGCGCCGGGGGCCCCGAGTCGCGCAGCCGGTCGAGCGCCACGTCGATCAGGGCCTCCTCCGCCTCCGGCTCCTCGGCCTCGGGCTGTACGGCGGGCTCCAGCTCCGGCGCGACGGTGCGCGGCACCACCCAGCCGCTCGTCCACGGCACGACCTGGCTGGCGACGCGCGCCCGCACGACGGCTCCGGTGCGCCGGCGGTAGCCGCCGGAGGAGTAGGCGGCGCGGAAGCGGACCAACTGCTCCACTCCGGACTTCAGATAGCCGTTGCCCGGCTCGGAGGGGAGCTGGTAGGCGTCGGGGACGCCGAGCACGCCGCGGCTCTCCATGGCGGAGAAGGTGCGCAGGCCCACCCGGTAGGACAGGTGGCTCTCCAGTTGGTGCATCCGGCCCTCGTCCAAGCGCTGGGAGGCGAGGAGGAGGTGGACGCCGAGCGATCGGCCGAGCCGCCCGATCATCACGAAGAGGTCCATGAACTCGCGGTGCGCGGCGAGGAGTTCGCTGAACTCGTCGACGACCACGAACAGGCTGGGCAGCGGGGTGAGGTCGGCCCCCTGGGCGCGGGCCCGCTCGTACTCCAGCGCCGAGGTGTAGTTGCCCGCCGCCCTCAGCAGCTCCTGGCGGCGGAGCAGTTCACCGTGGAGGGCGTCCTGCATCCGCTCGACCAGGGCGACCTCGTCGGCGAGGTTGGTGATGACCGCCGAGGTGTGCGGCAGTTCGTCCAGTCCGAGGAAGGTCGCGCCGCCCTTGAAGTCGACGAGGACGAAGTTCAGGGTCTCGGAGGAGTTGGTGAGCGCGAGGCCGAGCACCAGGGTGCGCAGCAGTTCGCTCTTGCCGGATCCGGTCGCGCCGATCAGCATCCCGTGCGGGCCCATGCCGCCCTGCGCGGACTCCTTGATGTCCAGCTCCACGGGCCGGCCGTCCACGCCGACCGCCACGGGCACCCGCAGCCGACCGGAGCCGGTGTGCTTGTCCCAGAGGGTCTTCGGGTCGTGCCGGTGCAGGTCGGGGATGCCGAGCAGGGCGGTCAGCTCGATGTCCGTCTCCAGGGGCTGCGTGATGTCGCCGCCCATGCTGAGCCGGGAGGAGGACAGCAGCCGCGCGAGGGACTCCGCCGCGACGGACCCCAGCCGGTCGGCCCGGCCGAGCACCGCGGTGCGCTCCTTGCGGCTGCGGTCGGTGCGCACGAGGCCGACCTGGCCGTCCTCGACGGTCAGCCGCAGGGTGTTCCGGCCGGGCCGCCACCGCAGGGCCTCGGACAGGTCGAGGATGACGGCGTTGCGGTAGCCGGGCCCGTCCCAGCGGTGCCCCTCGGGCACGGTGGCGCCGTCGACGACGACGACGGTGTACGGCTCGTCGCGGCCGGGCGTCGCCTCCGGGTCGAAGTCCGGGCGTTCGGCGAACTCCGCGCCCAGCAGGTCGTCGAGTTCGGAGATGTCGGCGGTGATCCTGCGGACCGGGCCGGCGCCGTCCTCCTCGTACGGGTGCAGGGCGTGCGGGAGCCATTTGGCCCACTCCCACTGAGAGCGGCGCTCGTCGCTGGTGCACACCGCGATCCACAGCTCCTCGGGGGCGTGGAAGACGGCGAGTTGGCACAGGGCGGCGCGGACCAGTCCCCGTACGTCGTCCTCGTCACCGCGCAGCAGGATGCGCGCGGAGGAACGCAGGTACAGGCCGATGGGCTGCTCGGGGACGGTGGAGTAGGCGCGGATGAACCGGCGCAGCGCGTGCGCGCACAGCGGTTCCAGGTCCTCCACCGGGTGGGTGGACAGGGGGGTGAGGGTGAGCGCGAGCTGCTGCTCGCCGACGGCGAGGCGCACTTCTCCGAAGTCCTCGTCGGCGGGACGGCGTTCCCACAGCCGGGTGGTGCGCACCATGGAGCGCAGCGCCGCCGGGTCGGGGTGCCGCCAGGCGAGGGCGCGCTGCTGCTCGACGATGGTCTGCCGCACCCGCCGCCTGGTCTGGGACAGGTAGCGCAGGTAGTCCCGGCGCTCGCCCTTCAGGCGCTGCTTGCGTTCGCCGGCGGTCCGCATGAACTGCCCGACCAGCATGGCCGCGGAAGCCAGCAGCATCATACCCATGGCGATGTACATGAAGACGCCGTTGGAGCCGCCGGGCCGCAGGAACATCAGCATCATCGACACCGACATCATCGCCATCGGGAGGTAGGTCCAGACGGCCGAGGTGTCGGGAACCGTCTCGGCGAGGACCGGCGGCTCCTGGAGCGTCAATTCCCCTTCGGGCATTTCCGGCCCCCGTCTACGCGCGGGCCGGCGAATCAGAACGACACTCAAGGGACGAAACCTCCGGTTCGATAAGCGATGGCTCCCGCGCCCTCTTTCGCCGGTGCGGGGAATCCACGCACGAGATGCGCGACGCGGCGCACTCGGATCACAACTCTGCGGTGAAAGGCCGGTGAACAGTCCGGGAGAATCACACCGAGATCGGTCACCGGCGTACCGGGGAAACAGAGGTCCCCGGAACAATCAGGCCGGCAGCGGCAGTAGTCTGCACTCGCAACATCTCACATGTCCATGTGCACCGGCCCGTCGCCGGCCCCTTCCGCACAGCCCCCGAGACCTCCGAGGCCCCCGTGCCTCCGTCGCACCGTCTCGGCGCGGCCACCCCCGTTCGACCCCGTACCGGGAGACGAGAGTTCACACCATGACCGACAGCACGGTGGCAGAGCTGTGCCGCCTCACCGTACGCGCACCGGCCCGCTCCATAGATCTGGCGGTGCCGTCCGACGTGCCCGTCGCCGACCTGTTGCCGACCTTGTTGCGGTACGTCGGCGAGGAGGCCGAGGAGAGCGGCCTCGACCACGCCGGCTGGGTCCTCCAGCAGGCCGGCGACGCCCCGCTCGACGAGGAGGGCACGCTCGCGCAGGCCGGGCTCGCCGACGGGGCGGTGCTGTATCTGCGGCCGCACACCGAGGCGTTGCCCGAGGCCCGCCTGGACGACCTCGTGGACGGCATCGCCGACACCGCGGGGCGGCGGCTGCACAACTGGAGCCCGCAGGCGACCCGGATCTTTCTGGCCGGGGCCGCCGTGGCGGCGGTCCTGGCGGCGCTGGTCCTGCTGTTCCGGCCGGGTCTGCCCGCCGACTCCCGCGCGCTGTGCGCGGCGGTCGCGGGGCTGCTGATCCTGGCGGGCGCGGGGTCCGCGAGTCGTGCGGTGGGCGACCGGGTCTCCGCCGCGGCGCTCGGCGCACTGGTCGCCCCGTGCCTGGCCCTGGCCGGCTGGGTGCTGCCCGGCGGTGACGTGACCGGCCCGGACGCGGTGCAGGTGATCGGCGCGCGGCTGTTGGCGGCGGGCGCGGCGGGCGCCGGGGGCGCGGTGCTCGCGCTGGCGGCCACCGCGGTGGGCGCGCCGATGCTGCTGGCCACGGCCGTGGTGTCGGTGGCGGGGGCCGTGAGCGGGGTGCTCATGGGCTTCGCCGGGCTCGATCCGCAGGCCGCCGTGGCGATCGTGGCGACGGTGACGAGCCTGTGCGCCGGGTTCATGCCGGCGTTGGCGTTCAAGCTCGCCGGGATGCGGATGCCCGCGCTGCCCTCGTCGGCGCAGCAGCTCCAGGAGGGCATCGAGCCGTACCGCGGGGACGAGGTCGCCGAGCGTACGGAGTTGGCGGGACGCTGGATCACCGCACTGTTCGGGGCGACCGGGGTGATCGCCGCGGCGGCCCTGTTCCCGCTGGCCCACCGCCCCGGCCTCGCCGAGGTGCTGACCTCCCTCGCCCTGTCCGTGCTGCTCCTCCTGCACGCCCGCGGCCTGGTGCACGTGGGGCAGCGGCTCACCCTGGCCGCGCCGGGCATCCTCGGGCTGCTGCTCCTCGCCCACGCCTGGGCGAGGAGCGCGGAACCGGGCGGCAGGACCGTGGTGTTCGCGGTGCTGCTGGGGGTCGCCGCGGCGCTGACCGTCGCGGCCTGGACGGTGCCGGGCCGCCGGATGCTGCCGTACTGGGGGCGGGCGGCGGAGATCGCGCACACCCTGTTCGCCGTGGCCCTGCTGCCGTTGGCGCTGTGGGTGGCCGGGCTGTTCGGCTGGTTGCGCGGCCTGTTCGGCTGACCGCGCGACCGCGCAGCCGTACCGAGAGAGAACGACGAGAGGGCAGAGGCAGTGCAGTCCAAGCGGGACCAGGTCCAGGCGCACGGATTCCTGATGGGCAGGCTCAGTTCGGGCTTGCTGATGGCCGATCCGGACGCGCCCGAAAGCCCGTTGGGGCGCACCACGCGGGGCGTCCTGTTCGGCCTGCTCGTCACGCTGCTGATCGCGGCGGGGGCGACGGTGTACGGGCTGCTGCGGCCGGGCGGCAACGACGCGTGGCGCTCGGGCGAGAACCTGGTGGTGAACCGGGAGACCGGTGCGCGGTACCTCTACATCGAGGGGACGCTGCACCCGGTGCGCAACTACGCCTCCGCGCGGTTGATCGGGGGCGGCCGGATGACGTCGGTGGACGTCGCCACGGCCTCCCTGCGCGGCGCCCCGGTGGGCGCGCCGGTGGGCATTCCGGGCGCGCCCGACGCCGTGCCGGGCCCCGGAGACCTGGACGGCGGCGCCTGGCACATGTGCGTGACCGGTGCGGCCGGGGCGCTGCCCAGCACGGGCGGCGCCTCCGAGGAGGGCGTGCACCGGCCCGGCGTGACGACCGTGGTGGCCGGGGCCCCGCTGCGGACGCGTCCGGTCGGCGGCGACCGCGGGGTGCTGGTGCGCGGCCCGGACGAGCGGGAGTACCTGGTGTGGCGCGGCAGCCGGCTGCGGGTCGACGAGAAGTCCGACGCCCGCAACGCCCTCGGCTACGGCTCCGAGCCGGCGCTGCCCGTCTCCGCCGCGTTCCTGGACGCGCTCGCCCCCGGCCCGGACCTGGCTCCGCCGAGGGTGCCGGGGCGCGGGAAGGCAGGTCCGCGGCTCGGCGGCGAACCCACCCGTGTGGGCCAGGTGTTCACGGTCGCCGTGCCGGGCGGCAGCAGCAGCTACCACCTGCTGCGCGCGGACGGCCTGACGCCGCTCACCCGCACCGGCGCGGCGCTGGTGCTGGGCGACCCGGCCACGCAGAAGGAGGCGTACGGGGGTCAGTCGCCGACCGCTCGTACGGTGGGCGCGGACGCCCTGCGCCAGCACCGGGCGGCCTCCGACGCCCGGCTCCCGGACGCGGACGAGATGCCGTCGGCCCCGCCGCTGTCCGAGTCCGTGCCGCGTGGCACGGCGATCTGCGCGAAGGTGCTCGGCGGCTCGGAAGGGGCGCGCATCAGCACCGTGTTCGCCCCGTTGGAGGGTCTGGCTCCGGCGGCCGTCGCGGACGGGACGGACGGCGCCGTGGAGCCGGCGTGCGTGCGGCCGGACGTCCGGGTGGTGCGGCCGGGGCACGGGGCGCTGGTCCGGGCGCTGCACGCCAGCGGGGCGGCGCACGCGGGCACCACGTACCTGGTGGCGGAGAACGGCGTGAAGCACCGCGTGGCGTCCGAGGAGGCGCTGTCGGCCCTCGGCTACGGCCAGGGCGACATCGGGTCGATCCCGGCGCCGCTGCTCGCGACGCTGCCCACCGGTCCGGATCTCGACAAGCGGGCCGCGGCGGGCGCCGCGCCGCCGCGCACCACGGCGCCCGCGTGCGGCGGGAAGAAGGAGACCGCACGAGGGCGATGAGGGCGGGACGTCCGGAATGGGAAGGACGCGCAACCTCAGAGGAACCTCAGGGATTTTCGTCCGCGAGCCTTTCGGTAGGGCACAGAACGCGCCAACACGCTCCCCCTCCGCGCGCAGGACGCCCACCTCGCACAAAGGCACCTCCAGGTAACCGTGTCCGGTGGGGTCCGTTTGCTCAACTCCGGTACAGCAGAAGGAAACCTGCTCGCTTGATCTGCGCACCCGAATCTCCCTAACATCAGCGGACACGCCACCCGAACCTTGATCGATGGGAGCGCTCTATGGCCGAAAACCGGTTGGTAGACGACAAGAAGGTACAGAACGGTGTCCTCGCCCTGGGCCTGGCCAAGGACGGGGTCAACCGCATCCGCGAGAACGTCCGCTCGACGGCGCTCGGCGTCGGCGGCGACGAGGGCCGCGCGTTCCTGAACCTGTTCGCGAAGTGGGACGAGCAGGCGCAGCGCATCCTCCGCCAGATCGGCCGCATGACGGACGCGCTGGAGGACAACCGCTCCCTGGCGCGGAACACGTCGCTGCAGCACCAGGACGCCATCGGGCAGCAGTCCAGCAAGGTGTCCTCGGGCGTCTTCGAAGCCCTGTCCTGACGCCTGATCTCGCCCGGAGCCGAGTCGCCCGGTATGGGCCACCTCTCCGCGCCGGCTCTCCACCACGACCCCACGGACCCCCGGTCCGACGACCAGAGAGGCTTCTCCCATGCCCGGCGAGAACCTGACCGACGGCATCATCGATGTCCAGTACAACGCCGCCGCCAACGCCGCGCTCTCGATCCAGCAGCAGACCAAGGCGATCGAGGGCACGCTGAAGGCCCTGGAAGCCGAGCTGCAGGCGCTCAGCACCGGCTGGGCCGGTGACGACCAGCGCGAGTACACCAAGGTGCAGCAGCAGTGGAACGCCGCCGTCTCGGCGATGCAGCAGTTGCTCCTGGAGAACGGCGCCCTGCTGGAGCACGTCGCGGACAGCCACAAGAAGGACGAGCGGCGCAGCAGCCAGATGTGGCAGGAAGTCTCCGCCCGCTAGGAGCCCCGGCGGGACGTGCCGGCGTACGCGCGACCGTCCCGCCGCTGAACGGCGCCCCGGCCCCGCACCTGTGACGCGGGAGTCCAGGGGCCGCGGCGGCTCCCCGGAGCCGCCACCAGCCGCACCCGTACGGCCCACCGGGCGGCGCTCCCCGCGCGAGCGCCGCCCGGCACGGCGGCGGTGGCGGCAGACCGAACACGACCGGCACCGAGCAGCAGGAGGGCGAGCCGCATGGCCGACCGGACCTTTTTCGACGTGAAGAAGCTGGAAAGCTTCCGCGATAAGGAAGTCACCGCTGCGCACAAGGCGGCGGACACGTATCGCAACCACGAGGTGCACGGGATCCGTCCGCTCGCACACCTCGTCGGCGGCTACACCACACCGCAGAACACGGACAAGGGCCAGCAGGTACTGCGGCTCGGCAACATGCTCGGGACCGGGGCCGAGACCGGCGGCGGCCTGGCCGGGGCGCAGACGATGGTGACCAACATCACCGCCGCCGGCACCGCCATCGACAAGCTCCTCGGCGACCAGATCACCCTCTTCCGGGAGATGAAGGAAGCCCTCCAGGACACCATCACCCAGATGAAGAAGACCAACCAGAACAACCTGGAGGCCATCGAGGCACAGGCCCTGCTCCAGTTGTTCTCCGATGTGGACGACGTTCTCGCGGGCGGGACGGGCGCCGGCACCACCGGCGGCAGCAGCAGCAGCACGACCACCAGCGCGAAATAGGCACGCCCCTGCAAGCACCGGCTTCGTGCGCGCCGGTCGGGACGGACAGAAAACGATGAGAAAGGGCACGCGGTGGCTGAAGAGCGGTTCGACCCCCAATCCGGGAAGATCGTCGAAGATAACGTGGGCAGGATCGCCCATTCCGACGCCGACGACGCGTGGGCCAAAACCGTCAAGCTGCTCACCGGTTACCCCGTCCCCACGCGAGCCGCCGTCTTCGAGAAACTCACCGCCAAAGCCGGCGGACCGCTCTTTCGGATGGACTTCCAGCCGCATGACCTTCAGAAAGTCCTCGACAAGTCCGGTTTCGCCGTCGGAAAGGGCCAGGACTATGACATCTGGTTCTTCGACAAGGGCAAAGACAAAACAAGCAAAAAAGAGCCCCAGCTCTGGCAGGCCCGTATCGTCTTCGAGGGTCGGACCGTCGACTCCAACAACAAGACACAGTTCGCGAACACCAAAGGCGCGAACGCGAACGAGGTCCAGTACAGCAAGGGAAACGCCTTCACGGACCACGACGGGAATGCGCTGACCACCGTCCCTCTCGCCCAGTACACGCACGGCTCGCGCGCCGCGCTGCTGGCTCTGGCCTCGGGAAACACCGAAGGCATGGCCTTCAGCAACATCGGTGTGTCGCCGTCGGGAATCGTGGACCTCGATTCCTTCACCCGCACCGGGGAATCCTTCGACCGCGCCGCACATTTCTTCCGGAGCCATCTGGAGACCATCCGGGGATTGGAGAAGAAATTCGGCGGTGAGGGCTCCTCGTGGCAGGGCGGATCCGCCGAAGCCTTCCTGGGCCTCCTCAAGAGGATCAGGGAGAACTACGAGAGCTATAACAACACCTTCTACGGAACGCCGGTCAACGACGCCGGCTCCGCCGACCCGCAGAGCCTGCCCGAAACCGTCTACTCGCAGAACCTGGCCAAGGGGCGAGAGCAACTGCGGGACGCCGCGAAGACGCTCCTGAAGTCTTGGTACACATGGTCCCAGTCGCCCTACTTCGATCCACTCCGCGTTCTGCGCTATGTGCTGGACGACTTGGCCCAGTGGTGCGAGGCGAACAACATCAAGCAGACGTCGATCTACACCAAGAAGTATCCCGTCGAAGGCCAAGAGACCGTCTCGGCGGAAACGAAGGCCGGCTACAGTCAAGTCCACCCCGAATACGGCGATCTTCATGACTGGACCAGCTGGGCGAACGTCGGCCATGCGGCGGTGCGCATCTGGAGTCAGGCCGTCGACGAATACCTCGGCGAACCGGCCGCCCAGGTCCACTCCGCTTTGAACAACGCGTTCCTGGACCTGGGGTCGGTCTTCACGCAGAACGTTCCGCGCCCCAAGTCGACCAAGACCGTCGCCTCGGAGTTCAAGGAGGCACAGGCCGAGAAGGAGAAGAAGAAGCTCGAGAAGGAGAGGGAGGAGACCAAGGCCGAGCAGAAGAAGGAGAAGGAGGAAGCGAAGACGGAACGGGAGAAGGAGAAGGAGGAGTACAAGAAGGAGAAGGCGGAGGCCAAGGCCGAACGGGACCAGGAGAAGGCCGAGTACAAGAAGGAGAAGGAAGAGGCCGAGCGGAAGGCGGAGGAAGATCGGAAGAAGATCGAGGAGAACCTCGGCACCCTCAACAAGCCCAGCTCCGATTTCAGCAAGTCTCTTCTCAATGAGATGCCCCCCACCGTCAGCCTGGGCGATCTCGGCGGTCTGAACGGCAAAAGCGGTGGCGGACTCGGCGGCCCCGTGACCACCTCGCTGGGCAGTCTGGGGAACCTCGGCGGCGGCCTCACCGACACGGCGGGCAGCCCCGCCGGCGGCGGCCTGGCGGACAAGCTGGGCGACATCACCGCCGGACTCGGCGGCCCCATCACCACGCCCCTGGGCAGTCTCGGCAACCTCAACGGCGGCCCGACGACGCGGTCGGGCGACCTCGGCGGCGGCCTGGCGGACAAGCTGGGCGACATCACCGCCGGACTCGGCGGCCCCATCACCACGCCCCTGGGCAGTCTCGGCAACCTCAACGGCGGGTTGGGCGGGGCCGGCGGTCTCGGCCTCACGAGGCCGACCGGCGGCCAGACCTCGCTGACCGACGACGGGGCTCTCGGCTCCACCTTCCCGGACGGCAGCCGCACCTCCTTCGACCCCCGCACCGGAACGCTCACCACCACGGCCCCGGACGGGTCCACCACCGCCAAGAAGCTCGGCGGCGACGCCTCGGTGACCAACCCCGACGGCTCCACCACCCGGCTGGGAGCCGACGGCGACCTCGTCACCACCTACCCCGACGGAACCGTCGAGAAGATCGACCCGGCCACCGGTGAGGCGTCCACGACCCGCCCGGACGGCACGACGACCAGGACGGACCTCGGCAACCTGGAGGGCCTGAACGGGAAGCGCATTCCGATCGGGCTCGAGACGCCCACCGGCGGCACCATCTCCCTCGCCGGCGGCGACTTCACCACCCACCACCCCGGCGGCGGCAGCACGTCCTTCGACCCGGACACCGGGGTCCTCACGACCACCGCCCCGGACGGCGCCACCACGACGACGGACCTGACGCACGGGGCCACCCGCACCAACCCCGACGGGTCCACGACCTCCCTGCGGAACGGGCAGCTCACCACGGAGTTCCCCGACGGCAGCAAGCAGGTCATCGACCCCGACACCGGCATCGCCACCACCACCGACCCGCAGGGGAAGGTCACGCGGACCGACCTGGGCGACCTCGGCGGGATCAACAGCCCCTCCAGCGACCTGGCGGACCTGGACAGCAGGAGGGTCGCGACCCCGACCGGCGGCAGCACGACCATGCGCGGCGGGGACGTGGACCTGCGGTATCCGGACGGCAGCCGCGCCTCCTTCGACCCGGACACCGGGAAGCTGACCACCACCGGCCCGAACGGCGCCCTCACCACGACGGACCTCTCCGGCGGCACCAGCCACACCGCCCCGGACGGGTCCAAGGTGACCTACGAGAACGGGAAGCTGACCACCGAGTTCCCCGACGGCAGCAAGCAGGTCGTCGACCCGAAGACCGGGGTCGCCACGACCACCGACCCGCGGGGCAACACCAGCCGCGTGGATCTCGACGGCCTCGACTTCCCCCGCGACCTGGGCATTCCGAAGACGATCGGAAGCGACTTCGGCAGCGGTTCGCCGTCCTTCGACAGGCCCTCCCTCGGCAACCTCGACCTCGACCTCGGTGGAGGCGCGAGGAGTGGGGGCGGCAGCCAGAGCCTCGGCTCGCTCGACGGCCTGGGCGGCGGCCAGAGCCTCGGCTCGCTCGACGGCCTGGGCGGCGGCTCCTCGTCCACGGAGGCCCCTCGGGGCGTCGACGCCTCGGGCAACGCCGTACCGCTGTCGGACCTGCCGACGAGCGGCGCCGGGACGGACGGCGCCGCGTTCGCCGGCGCCGGACTGGGAGCCGGGGCGGGTGCCGGCCTGGGAGCCGGGGCGGGTGCCGGCCTGGGGGCCGGGGCCGGCGCCGGCGCCGGAGGCGCGGGCACCCCCGGAGCGCCGATGATGCCTCCGATGGGCGGCATGGGCGGTGCCGGTGGCGACAAGGGATCGCACAACGAGCGCGTGCGCGCCATCCTCACCGACGCGCTCGAGGAGGGGAAGCGCCGCAACCGCCGCAGGCGCGGCCCCTGGGGGCGGTCCGAGGACGAGGACACCTTCCTCGCCGCCGGCAAGCGCCCCGCCACCACGGGCGGCCGCGGCGCCGACCGCGACGCGGAGGACCCGGCCCGGCCGCGTACGACCACGTCCTCCGAATACCTGGAGGAGGACGAGGACGTCTGGGGCACGGAGGGCGGCAGCGCACCTGCCGTGATCGGACGATGACGGGTCGCGTAACACCAGGTCACGGCGGGGGTGGCCGAACTTCCCCCGCCTGCGGGCCCGTACGATATGGGGCGACGGCCGAGACACGGCGGCGCCGGAGGGGTGGGAATCGGTGACCGATTCGCTGGATCAGCGCGTCGAGCGGGCCATGGCGGAGTTGAAGGCCACCGAGGAGGCCGTCGCCCGCACCGAGCGCGAGTTGCGGGAGGCCTCTTTCGACGCCGTCTCCTCCGACCGGGCGGTACGGGTCACCGTGGGGCCGCAGGGCGAGTTGAGCAACCTGGAGTTCCTGGAGGGCAAGTACCGGGGCATGACGTCCCAGCAGTTGGCCGCCAGTGTGCTGGAGGCCTCCCAGGAGGCCCGGACGCGCATGGGCCGGCATGTGATGCAGGCGATGGCCCCGTTCGCCGGGACCAGCGAGGGGATGCCGGAGCTGAGCGGCCTGGACGTCGACTGGGGCAAGCTCTTCGGCCCGGAGGTACTGAGCGACCCGCGCGACGAGCCGGGAAGGAAGAACGGCGCGTCCTGGCGGGACGCGCTCGGCGAGGACGGCGAGGAGTAGCCATGTCGAACAGGTACTACGCGAACCCCAACCGCATCGAGGCCGGCACACGGCACTTGGAGGCCATCGCGGAGCTGGCCCGCAAGATGACCAGCGATTTCCTCATCGAGAGCAACGGCACGTCCACCTGGCCGGGGGCCGACGACGACTTCGCCAAGCAGGTCCGTCCGCAGGAGAAGAAGGACCGCGAGGCCACACGGGAGACCTGTGAGGCCCTCGGCAAGGCCGTGGCCGGCATCTCCCAGGGCACCCTCGAGAACGTCAAGTCCATGCACGCGCTGCGCGGCGAGACCCTGGGGAACATCGCCAAGCAGGACAGCCGGATATCCGACGTCAACGGCGGTCATGGCCGGCGCTGACCCCTCCTCGACCGTCCGGCCCCGCAACG
The DNA here is from genome assembly GCF_055588985.1 of Streptomyces sp. NPDC041970. NCBI lineage: Bacteria > Bacillati > Actinomycetota > Actinomycetes > Kitasatosporales > Streptomycetaceae > Streptomyces > Streptomyces sp. NPDC041970. Next base: position 4,790 of record NZ_JBVJCD010000019.1, on the reverse strand, counting down.
CGTCCACGCGCTGCGGGGTCGCGACGGCGTGCGCGCGGCGAAAGGGCTGCCCCCGGTGAGTATTCAGGCATCACCCGCGGTGAACGCGATGCTGTTCATCCTGACCGGGGAAAAGCTCCTCCAGGCCGACGAGGACCTGGCGTACGAGAGTCAGCGGCCGTTCGGGCAGTTGAGCAAGCGGACGCGCGAACTGTCCCAGCTCATCGAGACGTCGGTGCGGGATATCGCGGAGTCCATGCCCGGGGACGTGGCGGACTCCTACGTCAAGGCGATGAGCCTGCTCATCGACGACGCCGGCAAGAACCATCTGCGTGAGTTCGGCGACCAGTTGGACAAGATCGCGGCCAGCCGGGTCAAGCTGTCCATGGACATCATGGAGGCCAAGTGGCAGGTGATCGCCGAGGTCATCCGGCTCCTGATCGAGGTCGCGTTCTACATGGCGCTGGCCTACTTCACCGGCGGCGCGTCGCTCAGCCGCATCGCTCTCGCCAAGGCTCGCAGCAGGTTCGCCATCCTCGCCACGATGAGCCACCTGCTGCAGCGCACCCACCTGCTGCCCGCGGTGAGCGAGGCGCTGTCGGAGGCGTTCACCTCGTTCGCCGTACGGCTCGGCATGATCGTGGGCGCCCCGGAGGGGCGGCGGCCCGACGGCTTCGACTGGAAGCAGATCGCCAAGGACGGCGCGTTCGGGGCGTTCGCCGGTGGGTTCACCAGTGTGTTCCACAGCTGGTCGAAGGGGCTCGTCAAGGGCTACGACGCCAAGTTCCTCAAGAACTCCCCCGACGTCGACTTCAAGAACGGGCCGAACTTCTCGAAGGGCGGCCTGAACTCCCCCGGAACCGGGCCGGTCGGCGGCGCGATGGTGGGCCACCACGTCGTCAAGGAGACAGCTGACTTCGTCGCGTCCGGCAGCGGTGAGGCGTTGGCGGAAGTCGTCGCGGGCGGCATCCTGTACGGCAAGTGGGAGACCAGTTGGTCCACCTTCGTGGGCGCGGGTGTGAGCAACCGCGTGGGCGGGGCGCTCCAGAGCGGCGGCGTCAATCTCGGCACGGCGCTGCGGGACGCGGCGAACAAGGCCAGTGCGCAGACCTCACCGCCTCCTGGAGGCGGGCCCGTCACGACGGTCGGCGGCGCGGGCGGATCAGCGCGTGGCGAGGGCCGAGCGGACGGCACGACGACGGACGGGGCCGCCGGGCAGGACGCCTCGGCAACGGACATCGACGCCGGCTCGACCGCCCCGCTCGGAGGCGTGCCGTCGTCCTCCCCCTTCTTCCCGTCGTCCACCGGCCCGACTTCGTCGCTCGCGGAGGCCGCGCTGTGGCAGCAGGCGCAGACCGGTTCCGCCGCCGAGCGCGCCGCCGCGCTCAGCGCCATCGGTGAGCTGCGCGGCCAGGAACCGCCGACCGCCGCCGAGGTCAACGCGCGCGCCGCGCTGCACCAGAGCCTGGCGAACGTCCCCGAGGTGCGGGTCGTCTCCGGCGGCCAGAGCCCCGAGGCGCTCCAGGACACCGCCGCCGTACGCCGCGGCCTGGAGGGCCTGGGCCCGGACGTCACCGGACACGAGCGCCCCGGCACGGGCACGGCGACCGGCGACACCGTCGGCACCGTCGGCACGGGCGCGGGCACGGCGACCGGCGGCACCATCGGCACCGTCGGCACGGGCACGGCGACCGGCAACACCGTCGGCACGGGCGCGGGCACGGCGACCGGCGACACCATCGGCACCGTCGGCACGGGCACGGCGACCGGCGACACCGTCGGCACGGGCACGGCGACCGGCAACACCATCGGCACCGTCGGCACGGGCACGGCGACCGGCAGTACGGGCGGTGCCACGGGTACGACCGGCGCGGGCAGCGGGGCCGAGACGAGCGACACGGGCCGCACGACGGACGGGACGGACGCGACCGACGCGACCGACGCGACCGACGCCCGAGGCTCGACCGACACCGCCCCCGGAAGCACCACGGGGACGGCCACCCCGCCCGCCTCGGTCGGCAGCGCGGACCAGGCGACCAGCGTCCCCGCGCCCCCGACGGCTCCCGTCACCACCCCCTCCAGTACCCAGTCCCCAGCGCCCGCGGCGGACAGCCGGCAGGCTTCCGACGCCCGCACGGCTGCGGACGGGACCGACACCACCGCGCAGGACGCCGCCGCCGAGACGTCTCCCACCGGCACGGACAGCAGGACCGGCACGGACACGAGCGCGGAGCACGGCTCCGAGACGGCGCCCGACGCCCGTACGAACGCCCCGGCCGAGGACCGTACGGGCAGTGACACACCCGGTGGCCCCGCCCCCGCGCCCGGCAGTGATCCCGCGACCGCGCGGGAGGCCGCGACCGGCTCCCCCGCGCCCCTGTCGCAGCCCGCCGCGCCGATCACCACCGTGTCCGGCGCACCCGGATCGACCGGAGCACCGGGTGCACCCCCTGGTTCCCCGTCCGCCAACAGCCCTGCCGCAACGGGCCGTTCGGCTTCCGGCGCGCAGAGCGGCGACGGTACGCCCGCCGCGGCCGCCGACACGGATCCGACCGACTCGGCCCCGCTCCCGCCGACGGAGACCCGCGACGGCCAGGAGGCCCAGGACCCCGCGGCGCAGAGCGACGCGGCGCGGGACCCGGCGCGGCAGACGCCTCCTTCGACGGTGGACGCGCAGCAGACTCCCCTCACCGTCGTGGTGTCGGACGGGCCGCTGCCGTACGGGGACCCGGAGGCGGCCTCGCGGTTGCTCGACCTGTCCGGCGGGGACCGCGCCGTCGTCCTCGGCCCTCCGGTCGCCCCACCGGGCTCCGACGCACCGGGTTCGGGCCGCCCGGCGCACCGCGAGGCCGCCGTGCTCTCCCGCGAGAAGTCCGGCGCGCCCACCCAGATCCGTACGGTCTCGACCGCCCCTCCGGCGGCGTCCGACGCCGCCGCGCACGCCTTCCCCGACGCCGACGTGCTGCTGCCGCTCACCGACGCCCTGACGTCGGAAGCCGCCGCCGACCTGGGCCTCGTCCCCCCTCCGGCGCAGCGTCCCGGCACGGGCGAGGTGGACGAAGCGCCCCGGCCCGTCGCCACCACGAGCAGCACGACCGAGGACGGCTCCGCGCCCGCCGAGCCCGCGCGGACGGAGTCCCGAGCGGAGGAGCGGACCGAGCCGCCCGCAACCGCCCCCCGCACCACCAGCACCGGCACCGGCACCGGCACCGGCACCGGCACCGAGGACGCCGCCTCCGAGGTGTACCTGGAGTCGGGCGCCGCGCGGGCCGACGGCCCGGCCGCCCCCGCTTCGCTCGGCACCGCTTCCCCGGCCGCGGCGGCGTCGCCGTCCCCCCGGCCCGCCCCCCGGAAGCGGAGGACCCCGTCGTTCGCCCGGATCGTGGCCCGCCCCTCCCGCTCGCGCGATTCCCAGACCACCGCCACCGCCACCGCGCCGGTCATCAGGACCCTGGACGGGCACACCCTCCCGATCGACCACGTGCGCCGCCTGGTCCCCGATGACGCCACGCGTCCCCAACAGGGGCGCACCGTACGCACGCTGACGGTGTCGCAGAGTACGGAAGAGGACAACTCCGCCCACTCGGAAGGCCGTCAGCGCCTGACGGAGCTGGCCTCCTACCGCCCCACGCGCACCGTCACGCGACCGGCCGGGAACGCCGAGGACGGGTCCCCCCGACCGGCCACGACCGCCACCTACTTCACCGGTCCTCCCGAGGAGCTGCCCGGCGCCGGCACGTCCGAGGGTGCGGACTACTTCGTCGCCCACGGCACCCCGCGTACCGTCACGCTCGGCACGGACGACGCCGACCGGCCCTCCGTGGTGGTCAGCGGCGTCCAACTGGGCGAGGTGCTGCGGGCCTGGGGCAAGGACGCCGACCGGGACCGCCCGCTGGTGCTGTACTCCTGCGAGACCGGCAGGCAGCCCGAGGTGGCGGGGTTGCCGGTCGCCCAGCACGTGGCGAACCGGACCGGCCGCCCCGTGTACGCCCCCACCACGGAGGCGGGCACCGCCAAGGAATCCGACGGCACCCTGCGGGCCACGCTCGCCGAGGGGCCCGACGGGCCGGGCGAGTGGCGGATGTTCACGCCGGAGCCCTCGGGGCAGCGGCTCGAGGACCTGGCACGGTCGGCCGGTCTGCACCAAGGCCCTGGGCCCGTCGACGCGTTCGCCCTGGCCCGGACGCTCCAGGCCGTCCGCACCCTGCGGGGGGCGTTGGGCACGGACGCCGAACAGCGGGAAGACAGCGAGCGGTTGATCAGCGGTCTGGCCTTCGCGGACGGTCTGCGATGGCTCTCCCCCGAGCCGCGGTACGCCGACGCGCGGATGACCCCCGCGCTGCTGCGCCGCATGGTCGCGGACCTCAACGGGCTCGACGAGAACACGCCGCCCACCCAGGACCAGTACACCGACTTCCTGCGAGCGGCGGACGGGCTGCGGGAAGACGCCCGTCCGGACATGTCGTTCGACTCGCTGGTGCCGCCGCCTCCCCCCGAGGTGCCGCCGACCGCCCCGATCTCGCCCGAGGACGTCCACGGGCTCGCCTACTCCCCCTCGGCGCGCGTGACATGGCAGTTGTCGAGCGCCCCGCTGCCGTTCTCCGAGTTGGAGCTGAGCCCGGAGGACACCGCCACGCTGCTGCGCCGCAGGCCGGACCTGGTCGGTGGGGCCGTGCCCGCACCGACCGCTGCGCGGTCGTGGGGGGGGGAGGCGGCCCGCAACACAGACAGAGGGTGGGCAGGGACAGACAGGCCTACCCCGCCCCAGGTAAATCCGGTGTCAGCCGCCAGACGCGACTTCCCCCGCTTTC
>NZ_JBVJCD010000018.1:0-99698 GCF_055588985.1 Streptomyces sp. NPDC041970 | reverse complement strand
CCCCCCCCCCCCCCCCCCCCCCCCCCCCCCCCCCCCCCCCCCCCCCCCCCCCCCCCCCCCCCCCCCCCCCCCCCCCCCCCCCCCCCCCCCGCGACGAGGAAATGGGGGACAGGAAATGAACGAGACCCTGGTGACACTGGTGGGAAACGCCGCCACGGCGGTGGAGTTCCGGGAGACGGCCACCGGAGGAATGGCGCGATTCCGTCTCGCCGTGACGCCCCGGCGCTGGGACCGGGGGAAACAGCTCTGGGCCGACGGGTACACCAGCTTCTACACGGTCTGGGCCTGGCGGACGCTCGCCGCCAATCTGGCCGGCTCGGTCGCGGTGGGGGAACCCCTGGTCGTGCACGGCCGGTTGAAAGTGCGCGAGGAGGAACAGGACGGCCGGCGGCGGACGTTCGTCGACGTCGAGGCCGTCACCGTCGGCCACGACCTCGGTCGGGGGACGGCCGCCTTCCGGCGCGGGGCCAGAATGGAGCCCGATCTGACCGCGCGTCCGGAACGCGTCACCGACGGCGACGCCGAGCCTCTGCGGAAACAGCCGGATCACGCCGAAAAAATGGCGTCGGTGTCCTGAAAGCACTGGTCGTGGGCGGTGTCATGCGATAACGATTCCGATTCGGAATGGTTGTCCCAGGGCCCTGCGGGGGACGGTCCTTCGCCCGTTCCCTAGGATTCCCAGTGCTCATAGGTCACTTGGGTCTGCCGGCGAGGCATTCCCCCGCACGCGCACCACGGGCGACAGCCTCGCCCCGAGGGGAATTCTGTGTTTTCTGCGTCTTCGGCGTCCACCGCACCGTCCGCCACGACAGGGGCGGCCCCCGTCCGCGGCAGAGGGACGGGACCGGCGGGGCGCGGGGACGACGGGACGGCCCGGCGGCGCGGCGGCGGTCGGAGACCCGCCCTCCGCCCGGTCGCCGCGCTGCTGCTCTCCGGGGTCGCGGCGGCGACCGCGCTCGCCGGCGCGGGCCCGGCCGCCGCCGACGACCCCGGCCGGCACCAGGGCGGGGCGGCCGCGGTCCTCGACGGGCTGAAGACGTTCGACAGCGCCGTGCTCCGCGTTCCGGGCGAGGGCGGCGCGCCTGACCGGACCCAGGAGCTGCCCGCCGGGCTGTTCGAGATGACCGTGGACGGCGGCGGCAAGCTCAAGACCTACGGCATCGACCTCCACAACCCCACCCAGGTCCAGGCGAGGTACCTGGAGACCCCCTGGGCCGAGACCTCGCTGCACGGCAACCGGGACGCGGGCCGCGTCCGCTGGATCCTCCAGCACTCCTACCCCCGCGTCGACGACCTCGCCGCCCTCGCCGAGGCCGCCGGGACGGGCCCGCTGACCGAGCGGACCGCCGCCGCCGGCACCCAGGTCGCCATCTGGCGCTATACGGACGGGGCCGACGTCACCGCCAGGGACAAGCAGGCGGAGAAGCTCGCCGACTGGCTGCACCGCGAAGCACGCGACACGGCCGAGCCCCGCGCCTCCCTCACCCTGGAACCGACGGCCGTCTCCGGCCGGACGGGGCAGCGCCTCGGCCCCGTGACCGTGCGGACCGGCGCCGACCAGGTCTCGGTGTCGCCCCCGGTGGACGCGGCGGCCAGCGGCATCGCGATCACGGACGAGAAGGGCGCGCCCGTCACGGCCGCGTCCGACGGCGACCGCCTCTACTTCACCCTGCCCAAGGGCATCGCCGACGGCTCCGCCGCCCTGGCGGTCCAGGGCGCCACCCCGATCCCGGTCGGCCGGGTCTTCGCCGGGGTGAGCCGCACCCAGGCGCAGATCCTGGCCGGGTCGAGCGAGTCCACCGTCACCGCGCGGGCCACCGCCACCTGGGCCGCGAAGGGCCCCGCCCCGGCGGTGACCGCACGGAAGAACTGCGCCAGGAGCGGGGTGGACGTCACGGCCGCCAACCGGGGCGACGCGCCGTTCACCTTCGAGCTGGCCGGCGCCGAGCACACCGTCCCCGCCGGGGCCGCCCGCACGGTGGCGGTCCCCGTCGCCGAGGACCAGGCGTACGACTTCACCATCACGGGCCCGTACGGCTTCCGGAAGACCTTCACCGGGCTGCTGGACTGCGCCACCACGGGCAGCACCCTGCCCGACCGGACCGGCGAGGGCCTCGGCAACGACGTCACCGCGCAGAGCGCCCGGCAGTCCGTCCCGGCCACGACAGGGGCGGTCACCGGGGGCCTGGAGGGCGACCTCGCGGAGACCGGCGGCTCCAGCGTCACCTCGATGATCACCACCCTCGCGGTGGGCCTGCTGGTCGTCGGCGGCGCCACGCTGGTCCTCCTCCGCCGCAGGCCCCCGCACACCCCGGCCGACTGAACGGGCCGCGTCGACGCGAGCCCAGCCCCGGCCCGCCCCCGCCCGCCGGCCTCCCCGGCCCGCCCCGGTCCCAGGGGAGAAGCCGGGCGAGAGAGGGGCGTAGGGGGCATCATCCCCGGACGGGTTTCCTTCCGGGGATGGACGTCAGGCAAGATGGGGTGTATCTGCCCACACCTCTATTGCTGCCGGACGGTTTCTCTTGGCTGAGTTCATCTACACCATGCGCAAGACGCGCAAGGCGCACGGCGACAAGGTGATCCTTGATGACGTCACCTTGAACTTCCTGCCCGGCGCGAAGATCGGTGTCGTGGGGCCCAACGGCGCCGGCAAGTCCACGGTGCTGAAGATCATGGCGGGCCTGGAGCAGCCGTCCAACGGCGACGCGTTCCTGTCGCCGGGGTACAGCGTCGGCATCCTCATGCAGGAGCCGAAGCTGGACGAGGAGAAGACGGTCCTGGAGAACGTCCAGGACGGAGCCGCCGAGATCATGGGCAAGCTCAAGCGCTTCAACGAGGTCGCCGAGCTGATGGCGACCGACTACTCCGACGCGCTGATGGAGGAGATGGGCAAGCTCCAGGAGGACCTGGACCACGCCAACGCGTGGGACCTGGACGCCCAGCTCGAGCAGGCCATGGACGCCCTGGGCTGCCCGCCCGGCGACTGGCCGGTCACCAACCTCTCCGGTGGCGAGAAGCGCCGCGTGGCGCTCTGCAAGCTCCTCATCGAGGCCCCGGACCTGCTCCTCCTCGACGAGCCCACCAACCACCTCGACGCCGAGTCGGTGAACTGGCTGGAGCAGCACCTCTCGAAGTACCCGGGCGCCGTGGTCGCCGTCACCCACGACCGGTACTTCCTGAACAACGTCGCCGAGTGGATCCTCGAACTGGACCGCGGCCGCGCGATCCCGTACGAGGGCAACTACTCCACGTACCTGGACCGCAAGGCCACCCGCCTCAAGGTCGAGGGCCGCAAGGACGAGAAGCGCCAGAAGCGGCTCAAGGAAGAGCTGGAGTGGGTCCGCTCCAACGCCAAGGGCCGCCAGACCAAGTCCAAGGCCCGCCTCGCGCGGTACGAGGAGATGGCGGCCGAGGCGGACAAGATGCGGAAGCTGGACTTCGAGGAGATCCAGATCCCGCCGGGCCCGCGCCTCGGGTCCATCGTCGTCGAGGTGGAGAACCTCTCCAAGGCCTTCGGCGACAAGGTCCTCATCGACAACCTGTCGTTCACGCTGCCGCGCAACGGCATCGTCGGCGTCATCGGTCCGAACGGCGCGGGCAAGACCACGCTGTTCAAGATGATCCAGGGCCTGGAGACGCCGGACTCCGGCTCGATCAAGGTCGGCGAGACGGTCAAGATCTCCTACGTCGACCAGTCCCGCGCCAACATCGACCCGAAGAAGACCCTCTGGGCCGTCGTCTCGGACGAGCTGGACTACATCAACGTCGGCCAGGTCGAGATGCCCTCGCGCGCCTACGTCTCGGCGTTCGGCTTCAAGGGCCCCGACCAGCAGAAGCCGGCCGGCGTCCTCTCCGGCGGCGAGCGCAACCGCCTCAACCTGGCGCTGACGCTCAAGGAGGGCGGCAACCTGCTGCTCCTCGACGAGCCCACCAACGACCTCGACGTCGAGACCCTGTCGTCGCTGGAGAACGCCCTCCTGGAGTTCCCCGGCGCCGCGGTGGTCATCTCCCACGACCGGTGGTTCCTGGACCGGGTCGCCACGCACATCCTCGCCTACGAGGGCGACTCGTCGTGGTACTGGTTCGAGGGCAACTTCGAGTCGTACGAGAAGAACAAGGTCGAGCGCCTCGGCGCGGACGCGGCCCGCCCGCACCGCGCCACGTACAAGAAGCTCACGCGGGGCTGATCGTCTTGGCTCGCCACCTCTACCGCTGCCCCCTGCGCTGGTCGGACATGGACGCCTTCGGCCACGTCAACAACGTGGTCTTCCTCCGCTACCTGGAGGAGGCGCGCATCGACTTCATGTTCCGGCTGGCGCCGGGGGACGGCTCCCCGTCGTTCGCGGGCGGGTCCGTCGTGGCCCGGCACGAGATCGACTACGTGCGTCCGCTGGTCCACCGGCACGAGCCGGTGACCGTCGAGTCCTGGGTCACGAGGATCGGCGCCGCGTCGCTGACGATCGCCTACGAGATCAAGGACGACGACCAGGTGTACGTACGGGCCTCCACGGTCGTCGTCCCCTTCGACCTGGCGGCCGGGCGGCCCCGGCGGATCTCCGCCGAGGAGAAGCTCTTCCTCCAGGAGTACCTGGCAGAGGAGCCCGCCGCGGCATGACCGTGCCCGTGCAGCCGCTGCGGTTCGCCGACGCGGGGGAGGCGGCGGACCTCGCCGCCTTCCTCGGCCGGCTCCTCCACTACGACCGGGCCGCCGCGGTCCGCGTGCAGGCGGGCGGCGGCGACGCGCTGGCCGTGTTCGGCCGCCCGCCCTCCTTCGAGGTCCTGGCCATCCGCACGGCCCGCCTGGACGGACCCCGGACGCTCGACGTCACGGTGTCGGCCGGGGAGCTGCTGGAGTCCCTGGACGTCCCCGGCCCGGAGGGCGACGGCGGCGGACTGCCCGCCGAGGTCACCGGGCCGCCCTGGACCGGTGTCCTGCCCCCTCGGGGCCCGTGGCGGGAGCAGGCGGGGCTGCCCCGGCCGGACGCCCTGCGCTCCGCGCTCGCCGACGCCGTCACCGAGTTCCGCACCCGCGACGAGGCCCTGCCCGCGGACCGGCGCACCCGTGCCGAACGGGACCGCATCGGCCGGGAGATCTGGTCCCGTCCGCTCGGCACGACGGACCTGCCCCTGCGCGCCGTGCACGCCGCCCAGTCCCTGGGCTTCCTGCGCGCCGCCCCCGACTTCCCCGTCACGCTGCTCTCGGCGGGGGGCTGGCTGCGCCTGCGGACCCCGTTCGGCTCGATCGCCCTGCGCCGCGACCCGGCCGCGGGGCTGGGCGCGCTGGGCCTGACCGTCGAGCGCGGCTGAACCGGACCGCCGTCACGGTCCGGCGGAGGTCTCGGGCGGCCGGTGGGCGTCCGGCCAGACGCCGATGTGGTCCCGTTCCAGCTCCAGCAGCACCCGGTGCTCCATGCCCAGCGCCCGCGTGTGGTCCGCGGGCAGTTGGAGCCGGCCGGCGCGGTCGAGCATCGCGTACTCCCTGACCACCTGCGACTCCCGGCCCGTCGCCGCGTCCACCTCCGTGCGGCGCAGCACCTCGGAGGACGTACGGCCGTCGCGGATGGCGACCGTACGGCGCACCTCGTCCGCCACCGCCTGGTCGTGGGTGACGATCACGATCGAGGTGCCCAACTCCTCGTTGGCGCGGCGGAACGCGGCGAAGACCTGCTCCCCGGTGGCCGAGTCCAGCTCACCGGTCGGCTCGTCGGCCAGGAGGACGGACGGGGAGTTGGCGAGCGCCACCGCGATGGCGACCCGCTGCTGCTGGCCGCCGGACAACTGTCCCGGCCGCCGGTCGCGGCAGTCCGCGATGGAGAGCATGGCGAGCAACGACTCGGCGCGGGCGGCCCGTTCGCGCTTGCGGACGCCGCCGCGCAACTGCATGGGCAGGGTGATGTTCTGGATCGCGGTGAGATACGGCAGCAGGTTCCGGGCGGTCTGCTGCCAGACGAAGCCGACCACCTCGCGGCGGTAGCGCAGCCGTTCTCCGGGGCCCATCGACAGCAGGTCGAAGCCGGCCACCCGCGCCGATCCGGCCGTGGGGACGTCCAACCCCGCCAGAATGTTCATCAGCGTCGACTTGCCGCTGCCCGACGCCCCGACCAGGGCCATCAACTCGCCCTCGGACACCAGCAGATCGAGGCCCTGGAGGGCCTGCACCTCCACGCCGTCCGCGGTGAAGACGCGCACCACCCGGTCGCAGGCGATCAGCGCGTCGTGCCCGTACGAGGGGCGGTCGCGGCGGGCGGCCGCGCGCCGCTCCAGCTCGGCCAGCGTCGCTCCGGTCGCGGGGGCTCCGGAGGGTTCGGCGGACGGGGTCATCGGGGGTCTCCTGCTCTGAGTTCGGTGATCGATCCGCGGCGGCTCGCCCACCACGCCTGGACGCACGCGACGGCGGCGGCGAGCGCGACGACCCCGGCGGCCGGGAGCCCCAGCGACCAGAGGTCGGTGCGGAGCGGGACGGGGGCGGTGCCCGACCCGGCGACGCCCGCGAGCGCGAGCGGGACCAGATCGACGCCGGGGGAGAGCAGGGCGATGGTCGCCCAGCCGGTGAACAGGCCGCCCACCGCGGCCAGCAGCGCCTGCGGCATCGCCTCGAACCCCAGCAACCGCCTGCCCTGCCCGGTGGTCAGCCCCATCGTCCGCAGCCGCGCCAGCAGCGCCCGGCGCTCCGGCGCGGTCTGGAGCAGCGAGAGCACCACGGCCAGCAGCGCGTACCCCGCGCCCGCCGCGACGGCCGCGCGGTAGATCCGCTCGGCGCCCGCCTGCACGGGGGTGTCCACGTACCGCCGGCGCTCCTCGGACCGCAGCCGCACGAGGGGGCTCCCGCCGCCGCGGGCGGCCGCCGCCCGCAGTTCGCCGGGGTCCGGGGCGCCGGTCAGGAGCAGCGTGGTGGGCTCCCCGTGGTCGAGGGCGGCGGAGTCGACGATCAGGAAGTCCGTCGGGGAGACGGAGGCCGCCCGCGTGGTCACGCCCACCACCCGCACCCGGAAGTCCCCGGACAGCGTCTCGACGGCCTGCGGCTTCCCGCCCAGACGGGCGGCCACCGCCGGGCTGGCGATGGCGGGCACCACGCGTGCGGGGTCCGGCTCCGCGCCGGGGGCCGGGGCGTGCGCGGGGCCGGCGGCCCGCAGCCGGGCGGCCGGGAACGCGGGCAGCCCGGTGGCGCGCGCCAGCCGGGCGTACGAGGCGGGGTCGACGCCCACCAGGGCCGCGGTCCGCACGTCCGCGCCGCCCCCGCCCGCCCCGGCGGCCGGTTCCGGCAGGCTCACGCTGAACTCGACCCGCACGGGGGCCGCGTCCGCCACGCCGTCCAGGTCGCGCACCGTACGGACCAGGGCGTCGGGCAGCGTCACCCGGTCCCCCCGGCCGCTGATCCGGGCGTCCGCACCGACCGCCGCGAGCGCCGCTTCGTCGCGGGCGTCCCCGATGCCGGCGATCACCGACCCGCCGAACGCCGCGGTGGCCAACGCCAGCAGCAGGGCGAGCAGCGGCAGCGCCCCGCCGGCGGACGAGCGGCCCGCGCGGGCCAGCGCCAGGAAGCCGATCGCCCCCCGCGTGCGGGCCGCGAAGCGCGCGGCGAGCCGCAGGGGCAGCGGGTGGAGCCGGACGAGGGCGAGGGCCGCGATCAGGGCCACCAGCACGGGCGCCGCACTGACCAGCAGGTCGCCGCCGGTCTCGGCCGACGTCCCGCGCCGCAGCAGGGCCGTCACCGCGCCGACCGCGAGCACCAGGAGCGTCAGTTCGCCGACGGTGCGCCGGCGGGAGGGCCGGGCGCTCACCATGTCCTCGCGCGCGCCGTGCGAGGAGGGCCGTGCGTGCCGGAGCACGGTGCGCAAGGGGAGGGCGAGGCAGACCAGCAGGGCGGTGCCGCTCGCCGCCAGCGCCCCCGGCCACCACCGGCCGCCCTCCACGGCCAGCACCGCGAGCAGCAGCCCGAGCCCGGCCGCCGGCGCCACCGTCACCGCCGTCTCGGCGAGCAGCCGTCCGCCGATGCCGCGCAGGGACCCGCCGCGCGCACGGAGCAGGGCCAGTTCGGCGCGGCGGCGGGCCGCGATCAGCGCACCCGTCATCAGCAGGACGGCGGCGGCGACGGAGCCGATGCCGAGGGCGGCGACCGCGATCACCGGGTCGATCGCGTCGCGCATCCGCGCGTCGGCCGCCACGATGTGCCCGAGTCCGGTGTGGACCGTCGCGGTGTCCCCGGCGATCTCCCGCACCCTGAGCAGTCCGGGGCCGCTCTCCAGCGAGGCGACGACGGCCCCCAGCCGGTCGCTGTGGGGGCCGGTCAGCCGGGTGGGGTCGGGCGGCAGCCGCCAGTGGAGGGCCGGTTCGGCGGCCGTGCTCAGCAGCACCGGCCCGGCGTTCTCGGCCAGCAGGACCGTGCCGGTCCAGTAGTGGACGGGGAAGGGGCTCGTGGGGTCCGGCACCAGGGAGGGGGTGCGCAGCAGCGGCTCGGCCGACCAGTAGCTCTCCCGCGGGTCGCGTGGGGCCACGATGCCGGTGATCGTCACGGTGATGGGCCCCCCGGTCGCCGCGGGCACCGCGAGCCTCGCGCCGACCCCGACCTTCAGCTCGGCGGCCGTCTCCTCGGTGACCGCGCCCTGCACCGCACGCGTGTCGGAGGTGACCTCGTCGGGGGTGGCGGGCCAGGCGCCCGCGCTGAGCGTGGCGTGCTGCTCCAGCCCCGTCTGCACCGCGTAGGTGAGCTGGGGCATGAGCGCGTCGGGCCTCGGCAGCCAGGGCTCGGGCGCGGGGACCGGCTTCGTGGTGCTGACGCCGTACGCGGCGGAGGAGGCGTCGGCGCGCAGCGGGGCCGGGAGCGCCTTCAGCAGGTGGCCGCCGACGCGTTCCAGTGCCGGGGCGCGCACCGCCGAGTCCCGCTCGCTCCGCGGCAGCTCGAGGCCGGGGCGCGGGCGGGAGACCTCCACGGCGCTGCGTCCGGCGTCGGCTGTCGCGATGGCGTGCCGCAGCCCCTTGGTCTCGTACGCGTCCACGGCGCGCGGGAACGCGGCGGCGAGGAACGCGGTCACCAGCACCAGCGCGGCGAGGGCCGCCGCCGTGCCGGGCGCGGTGCGCAGCCGGGTGCGGACCCAGGGGGCGCAGGCGCGCTCGTCGTCGCTCATGTCAGTGGTCCCCCTGGTGGCGCAGCGATGTGGCCGGGTCGCCGCGGCGGAGCGCGAGCGTCGCGACGATCACGAGCGGCAGGGCGGCTACGCCGGCCAGCAGCGCGGCGACCTCCCCGGCGGGCAGCTCCACCAGCACCGGAGGCACGGGCCGGTCCGCCTGCCCGGTCAGCACGACGAGCGGGACGACGGCCCGTGTCAGCACGGTGCCGATGGCCGCCCCGATCAGCAGGGCGACGGCGATGAGCACGCCCTGCTCGGCGGCGATCATGCGGGCGAGCGTCCGGCGCGGTGCGCCGAGCGCCCGCAGGACGCCCAGTTCGGCCGAGCGCTCCCGCCGGGAGCCGGCGGCGTTGACGGCGAAGCCGACCGCGGCGAGCGCGGCGGCGACCACCGCGACGGCCGGGAGCGCGGACTGCGGGCCCGCGCCCAGCGGGTCGTCGACCAACGCGCGGGCGGCCTCGTCGCGGACCAGGACCTGCGCGGGGTCGATGTCGGGCAGGGCCCGTACGGCGGCGGCCGCCTTCGCCGCGTCGCCCGGAGCGGTGCTCAGCCACCATTCGGTCGCCTCGATCGTGGCGGTGGGCCGGTGGGCCAGGACCCGGGCGACGGCCCTGAGGTCGAGCAGCAGCGCGCCGCCGTCCGCCGAGGGGTCGGACGCCCCGGCCGTGGTCGGCAGCCGCCGGACGGCCTTGACGAGGGTCGCCCGGACCGTGTTCCCGGCCAGCGTGAGGTCGACCTGCCGGCCCAGTCCGGCGCCGGTGCTCCTCAGGTACGCGTCCGTCGCCACCGCCCGCACGGCCTCGGGGCGGGGGCGGGCGGCGGTGATCCGCAGGGTGCTGGTGGCGAGCGCGTAGGACGCGCCGGTGTCCGCGCCGGTGTCGTACGTGAAGTCCGGCAGCCCCGAGGAGCCGTTGCGCACCGGCGGCTTCCCCGGCCGGCCCTCGCCGAACGCTCCGAGCGTCATGGCGGCGTCCCAGCGCACCGAGGCGGGCGCGGGCACCGGGCGCGCTCCGCCGGACGCGGTGGCCACCCGGACCCCGGCCACCGAGATCCGGCGCCGCTCCGCGTCGCGCGCGGGCGGCGCGGCGTCCACCTCGAAGCCGGTCAGCGCGAGGCCCGCCGCCGCCGGCACCGGGAGCGACACGGGCACCGGGCCGCCGTCGACGGGGACGGGGCCGGCCAGCATCCGGTGCGGGAGCCCGTACCGGTCCTCCAGGAGCACGGTGACCGTCGGCGGGTCCTGCTCCGGGGCGTCGGCCCCGGTGCGCCGCGGCGGCACCGAGGCGATCCGCAGCTCCATCTCCAGCCGGCCGCCGCCCGCCGGGAGGACGAGCCCCGCGCGCGGGGCGGGCCTCGGCGCTATGGCGTCGAAGACCTCCCGGCGGGGCCCGTCGGCGAGGTCGGGGCGCAGCAGCATCCCCTCGTCCGCGTGCGCGGTGTCCAGGGCGAGGACGGCGGCCTTGCGCCCGCCGGAGACCTCCACGTCGGTGCGGTGGGCCGGGGCGGCCTGCCGTACGCCGTCCAGCGCGGCGTACGCCCCGGACGCCGCCGGGCCGTTGCCGGGGCCGCCCACGACGCGGACCGAGGCCCCGGAGCCGAAGTCCGCCTGGTCGGCCTGCGAACGGTTCCAGGACGCGCTCTGGCCGATCGCCAACATGCCCATGGCGACGGACAGGACCAGCAGCAGCACCGGTCCCGCGCCGCGCAGCGGGCGCCGGCCGAACTGCCAGCCCGCCAGCGCGGCGGGCAGCCCGCGGCCCCGGGCGGCGCGCCGTTCGGCGAGCTTCGCGGCGGGCGGCAGCAGCCGCAGCGTGAGGACGGTCCCGGCGAGCAGGGCCAGCGCGGGGGCGGCGACCAGCAGCGGGTCGATCCCGAGGTCGCCGTCCCGGTCGCCGCTGACGGCCCCGCCGCCGGTCTTCGCGGTCTGCCGTTCGAGCTGCCAGTACGCCACCGCCGCGACCAGCAGCAGCCCGAGGTCCGCGCCCGCCCGGACCGCCGAGGGCAGGGGCGCGGCGCGGGCCCCGCGCCCGTCCGACCCGGCCGTCAGCGACGGGGCGACCACGGCGAGGGCGCAGGCCAGCGCGACGGCGGCGGAGACCAGCCACACGGTGCCGGTCGCGCCCGGTCCGGCGTCGAGCCCGAGCCGGGCCAGCGCGCCGCGGTCGGCCAACAGCCCGGTCAGCGGCCCGGCGAGGAGCGGGGCGACCAGCGCGGCGGGCGCGGCGAGCAGCAGCGCCTCGATCGCCGCGAACGAGGTGATCCGGCCCCGCGAACCGCCCCGCGCCCGCAGGAGTTCCCGCTCGCCGCCGCGCTCGCTGGTCAGCAACCGGGCCACGAGCAGCAGGGTGTACGCCGCCAGCACCACCAACTGCACCGCGACGATCGCCAGGGTCGAGCGGGAGACCAGCAGCGCCCGGTCGAGTCGGTCGAGCACGGGGGGCAGCGCGGTCCGCGCGGTGACGCCCGAGGCGAACACCGGTGCCGCCGCCAGGACGCCGGGGGCCTTGGCCGACGCCCGGCGCAGCCCCGGCATGGCGTCGGTGGTCAGCGCGGCGAAGTCGGCGGTGGCCAGCCAGGACGTCTCCCCCTCGCCGAGGCCGCCGGAGGCGAGGACGGCGGGGTCCGTGAGCAGCGGGCCGTAGGTCGTGAAGGCCGCCTTGCGGACGCCGCGCCCGCCGAGCGGGTCCATCTGCCAGTACGGGTCCGCCGGGTCGGCGGCCTCGTAGACCCCGGTGACCAGGACGGGCCGGGGCCGCTCGCGCAGCCGGTCGGTGAGGGTGAGCCGCGCGCCGGGCTCCAGCCGCAGCGCCTCGGCGGCGACGGCCGGCAGTGCGACCTCGACGGGTCCGGAGCGGTGCGCGGCCTCGGGCGCCCTGCCCCCGGTGATCCGTACGCGGGCCGGGTCCAGAGAGGCGAAGCGGGTGAGGTCCGGCTCGCCGCTCCGGGCGGCGGGGGCCCGGAGCCCGCGCGGCAGTGCGTACGAGCCCGAACTCTCCAGCTTCGCCACGGTCACGGGCAGCCCGTCGAAGGCGTCGCGGGCGGTCCGGCGGACGGTCTCGTCGGCTTCCGCGCGCCGGTCGCGGTCCACCGAGGCGGAGACGACGAGCGCGGCGGAGGCGGCCGATCGGTGGGTGAGGGCGTGCCGCAGGGACGCGTCCCCGACCGAGCCGGAGAACGCGGTCAGCGCGGCCAGGACGGAGGTGGTCAGCACGACGGCGAGGGCGGCGGCGAAGAGGAGGAGCCGGTGGGCCCGCACGCGCAGAAAGACGAAACCCGCCACCTGATTCCCCCACAGCCCCGAAAGCACCGCACCCGCACGCCCCCCGGCGTTCCGGTGATGCTGTCAGAGCGCGGGGTTTCTGGTAACCGCCCACCGCAGCACCTTGATGCGATTGTGATCGTTATGCGGTGTTGCAACGTCGGATGTCGACGTGGACAAGTCCCGGTCGATCAGGAACGGTCCAGGAAGGGCAGCGCTGGGTGAACGGCCGTCAGCGGAAGTCGTCGGGGACGATGCGCAGGCGTGCGGCGATACGGGCGAGGGCCTTCTGGTCGGTCGCGTCGAGGGAGTCGAGGACCATGCCGCGCACGGCGCGCAGGTGGGTGGGGGCCGCCTCGCGCACGACGCCGAACCCCGCTTCGGTGAGTACGGCGAGGGTGTAGCGGCCGTCGGCCGGGTCGGGTGTCCGGACGATCCAACCCCGCTGTTCGCAGCGTTTGACGACGTTGGACAGGCGGGAGAGGGACCCGCTGGCGAGGAAGGCGAGCTCGCCCATCCGCAGAGTGCGCCGCGGGGCCTCGGAGAGGTGGCTGAGCACGAGGTACTCGAACAGGCTGAGGCCGTGCTCCTGCCGCAGCGGCGACTCCAGCTTGCCGGGCAGCAGCAGGACGAGGGAGACCAGCCCGGTCCACGCCTCCTTCTCCCGCTCGTCGAGCCAGCGCGGCTCCTCGTCGTCCTCGTGTTCGCCCGTGCCGCTCATGGGCCCTCCCGTGCCGTTCATGGCTCTCCCGCACGCTCGTGGGTCCCGCGCCCCTCCGGCGCGGACGTCATCACTTTACGCGTGAAGTGATCGCCTGGTAGTTTCACTTCACGCGTGAACTCGCGGGGGAGCGCGCCCCCGGCGTCAGGAAGAGGGAGCACCATGAGCACCGTCACCTTCGGCATCGCTCCGGGTTTCGGCGAGAAACTGCACGAGGCCCTCGGCTACAGCGGGGCCGTCCGCGTCGGCGACCGGGTCGAGACCTCCGGCCAGGCGGGGGTGGACGACGACCTGGCCGTCCCCGAGTCGCTGGAGGACGAGATCGTCCGCGCCTTCGACAACGTGGAGCGCACGCTGGCCACGGTGGGCGCGTCGTGGAAGGACGTGATCCACGTCAACTCCTACCACAAGGTCGCACCCGGAGACGACGTCATCGGCGACGACCACAACAGGGTCATGGCCGAGCAGTTCCGCCGCCGCCTCGGCGGCCGCGCGCCGATCTGGACCGAGACCGGCGTCACGGTCCTCGGCCTCGCGGCCATGCGCGTGGAGATCCGCGTCACCGCCGTCGTCGGCTCCGGCGACTGACCCGTACAGCGCACGCGGGGCTCGGGGGCGGACGTCCCGCGCGATGGGGCCGGCCGCGTACCGGGCGGATGGAGGCTCCGGGCCCCGCCCCCCCGTGCCCGTCCGCGCCCAGCACCCGCGGGCGGCCGGCAGGGGGCGGCCGGGCGGATGCCGGCCGGACGCGGCCCCCGCGCCTCGCCGCGAATGCGTCCGGCCGGTCCCGGCGGCACCGGCCTCCCCGCCGCGCGGGGTGGGGGTCAGGTGGGGGTGGGTGTGCGGGAGAGGGCGGTGCGCAGGGCGAAGTAGCCGAGGAGGGTGCCGGATGCGAGTCGTTGGGTGGTCATCACGCGGGGGCGGGCGGCGAGGAAGCCGGACACGTGTGCCGCGCCCAGCATGACCAGTCCGTTCACCGTGACGCCCACGAGGATCTGGACGCCGCCGAGTTGGAGGAGTTGGGCCCAGGCCGGGCCTGCCTGGGGTTCCAGGAACTGGGGCAGGAGGGCGGCGTACAGGAGGGCGATCTTGGGGTTGAGCAGGTTGGTGAGGAGCCCCGTGGAGAACAGGCGGAGGTCGGAGATTGGAGGCAGGTCCGGGGCCGGGGCGAAGGGCGAGCGGCCGCCGGGCCTGAGCATGTCCCAGGCCAGGTAGGCCAGATAGGCGGCCCCCGCGAGCTTCACCGCCGTGAACGCCGGCGGCACCGCGGCGAACAACGCCGACAGGCCCGCGGCCGCCGCCAGGAGGTAGCACACGAACCCCGCGGCCGTCCCGCCCAGACTCACCCAACCCGCCCTGCGACCCTGCGTGATCGCACGGGAAGCGAGATGGATCATGTTCGGACCCGGAGTCAGCGCCATGCCCAGTTCGATCAGGGCCACTCCCCCCACTGCGGCCGCACTGATCACTGGTGGACCCCGATCGTCGGCCGGGCACCGTACCCGGCGCGGGCGCCGCCCGACGGCGACGGGCGGCCGCGACGCATCAGCGGTACGCGCGTCGCCCGCGTCAGGATACGGACCCGCCGTCCGGCGCCTCCGCGCCCCCGGCATCGGCGACCGCCCGCTCGCGTGCGTGCGTCGGCGGGACCGGTCAGTCGGCGGTGTTGACCATCGAGGCGGCGGCGTACGTCAGGTAGTCCCACAACTGCCGCTCGTGCTCGGGCGCGAGCCCCAGCTCGTCCAGCGCGACCCGCATATGGCCGAGCCAGGCGTCATGGGCCGCCCGGTCCACCGTGAACGGGGCGTGCCGCATCCGCAGCCGCGGATGGCCGCGGTGGTCGCTGTAGGTGCGCGGACCGCCCCAGTACTGCATCAGGAACAGGGCGAACCGCTCCTCGGCCGGACCCAGATCCTCCTCCGGGTACATCGGCCGCAGCAACGCGTCGCCCGCCACGCCCTCGTAGAAGCGGTGGACCAGGCGCCGGAACGTCGCCTCGCCGCCGACCTGCTCGTAGAAGGTCTGCTCCTGAAGTGTGCGCGGAATCTCTGTCACCCGTCCATGGTCGCAGACGCACCGGCCGAGTACGGGAGACCTACGACCGCCCCCCGGCCCGCCGCTCGCCTCCCGCGCCCCGCCGCAGGAGAGTGGAGACATGGGCGCAGACCGGAACGGACC
The DNA here is from genome assembly GCF_055588985.1 of Streptomyces sp. NPDC041970. Lineage (NCBI taxonomy): Bacteria > Bacillati > Actinomycetota > Actinomycetes > Kitasatosporales > Streptomycetaceae > Streptomyces > Streptomyces sp. NPDC041970. The sequence goes on along the minus strand of NZ_JBVJCD010000018.1, from coordinate 84,412 downwards.
CCCCGCCTCCGGGACGGAGGCCGAGGCCGCCGAGGCGCGGCGGGCCCTGGTGCGGGAGATGGCCGCACGGGGCGGGCTCACCGACCCCGCCTGGCGCACCGCCTTCACTCAGGTGCCGCGCCATCTGTTCGTGCCCTCCTACTACGTGCGCGGCGTCCGGGGCTACGAACGCCTCGGGCGGGAGGACCCCGACCCCGAGCGGCGGGCGCGCTGGCTGCGCGGGGCGTACGCGGACACCGCCCTCGCCACCCGGCTTGAGGACGGCGAGGTCGTCTCCTCCTCCAGCCAGCCGTCCCTGATGGCGCTGATGCTGGAAGCCCTCGACGTACGGGACGGGCACACGGTCCTGGAGATCGGCACCGGCCCCGGCTACAACGCGGCGCTGCTCGCCCACCGGCTCGGCGACGGGGCCGTGACCAGCGTCGACCTGGACCCGGAGATCACGGGGCCGGCCCGCCGCCGGCTCGCCGAGGCGGGACACCGCCCGACGGTGGCCACCGGCGACGGGGCGCACGGCTGCCCCGAGCGCGCCTCGTTCGACCGGATCATCGCCACCTGCGCCCTGCCGTCCGTACCGCCGGCCTGGCCGGAGCAGTGCCGGCCCGGCGGCCTCGTCCTGGCGCCGTACGCCACGGGGCTGGTCGCGCTCCGGGTCCGCGCGACCGCGCGGGGGCCGTGCGCCGAGGGGCGCTTCCTGCACACCCCCGCGTACTTCGTGCCCCTGCGCGGAGCGCTGCCGCTCCCGGCGGCCCTGCCGCACCTCGGCGGAGTGCCGCACCGGGTGGCCGGGAACGACCTCTTCCGGTTCCTGCTGACCCTGACGGCGGGCGTCCTCGACCCGCGTGCGGCCCTCTCCCTCTGGGAGCGCGAAGGACGCCCCCAGCGGGAGAGGTACGGCATCACGGCAAGCCGGGACCGGCAGTGGGCCTGGCTCGACGACCCGTGGGGGCCGTACACCTGGCCCCTGGGGGGTGCGCCGCTCAGTCCCGGCGGACCGTGATCGTCGTCCACGCCCCGACGTGCACCCGGTCGCCGTCCTGGAGGGGGACGGGGACGAAGGGCTGGATCGGGTCCTCCGCGCCGTTCAACGTGGTGCCGTTGGTGGAGTTCTGGTCGACGACCGCCCAACCGCCGTCCGGCTGCCGCACCAGCACCGCGTGCTGGTGCGAGACGCCCGGATCCTCCGGCGGCACGGACAGGTCGATGTCGGGGGACTCCCCGGTGCTGTGCCGGCGGCGACCGACGGTGATCTCCTGCCCGGTGAGCGGAAGGCGCTGCTCCGGGGAGTACGCCGGCAGGTTCAGCCCGGTCGCCTCGGGGCCGCTGCGCTCCATCATCGCGAGGAAGTAGTCGCGGTCCGGCGCGATGACGGCGGTCCAGGACGCGGGCTGCCGGGGGCCGCCCCCGCCGGGGGCGTCGGCGTGCCGCTGCTCCTGGCCGTACTCCTCACCGGGTCCCTGGTCCCGGTCGGGCCGCTGGTCCCGGTCCGGCTGCGGGAGTCGGGGCTGCGGCGGCTGGGCCTGGGCGGGCGGCGGCAGCATCCAGTCGTCCTCGCCGTCACCGCGGCCGCGTCGCCGCGGCGGCGCCAGCGGCGCCGACTGCTGGGCGGGTGGAGGGAACGGAGAGGACTGCTGGGCGGACGGCGGGAACGGAGAGGACTGCCGGGGCTCGAACGCGGGCGGCGCGGACTGCCGCTGCGGGTGCTCCTGCTGCTGGAAGGAGGGCGGCGGCGGGTCCTGCTGGAACTCCCGTCGGGGGGAGGGCGGCGGGTCCTGCGGGGCGTCCTGCCGGAAGGGCGACGGCGGGTCCTGCTGGAACGAGGGCGGCGGCGGGGGCCCCTGCGAGAACGAGGGCGGCGGGGGAGGGCCCTGCCGGAACGCGGGAGGCGGCGGCGGGCCGCCCCGGTCGGCGCCGCCCTGCGGGCCGCTCTGCTCGGGGGCGGGCGGCTCGGCGGGACGGTTCGCCTGCGCGGGGCGCTGACCCTGGTGGTCGAAGGCATCGCGCGGTTGGGGCTGGCCCTGGTGGTCGAACGCATCGCGCGGTTGGGGCTGGCCTTGGGGGGCGAACGCGTCACCCGGTTGGGGCTGGCCTTGGGGGGCGAACGCGTCACGCGGCTGGGGCGGACCCTGGTGGTCGAATGCGTCGCGCGGCTGGGGCGGGCCCTGGTGGTCGAACGCATCGCGCGGCCGGGGCGGGCCGTCGGGGGCGGACGGGCCGCCGCCCTGGCCGCCGGGGCCCTGGCGTACCTGGAAGCCGGGCGGCAGGTCGAGTCCGGGCACGGCCGCGCCGGGACCGCTCGGGTTGTTGCGCGGGGCGAGCGGGGTGTACGAGGTCGCCGTGCTGGTGATGAAGTTCCAGCGGCACTCCCCGCAGAACGAGGCCATCGCCTCACGCGGCGTACGGCACTGCGGGCAGAGTTCGGCCTGCGCGGTGGGCGGGCCGCCGTCGGAGTCCCGCGGATAGCCGTAGCCGGGCGCGGGCGGAGGCGGCGGGGGCCTGTCTCCTGCGGGCGCACCACCGGTGGCCATACGGTGTCCGCAGACCTCGCACCAGTCCTCGGAATCCGACGCGTGTCCGTTCGGGCAGATCGGCATGTCGGCGCTTCCCCCTCTCCTCTTCCGGCCGCGGGGGCCGTCGTGCTGTCGATCGCGGCTTCGTTGCTCAGCGAATGCCTGTGGTGACGTCGTCGGTGACGGCCTGGTGACCGCACCGGTTCCTTCGTGACGCGAACGGTCCCGGTGGAGCGCGTTTCGAGTGCTGTCCCGACCGCTTCCGCGACCCTCGCTTTCCGTCGCACAGTACCCGCCGTGCCCTCGGGGGCGTCGACCCCCTTCGCTACGGCGGCGCGACGCCCACCGGACACGCCCCACGGGCGTGGCACGGCGGACGGACCGGGGCGGCCCGGGGGCGGAGCGGAGGCGGCACGGCGGCTCACCCGGTGCCGGAGGCCGCCCCCGTCGCGGTGAACGGGAGCAGCGCCACGGTCACGTTGTCGTGGCCCCCGCCGTCCAGCGCGTGCCCGACGAGCACCCGAGCCCCGTGCAGCGGACGCTCCCCGGCGTCGGCCGGCACGGCGGCGGCCATCTCCTCTGCGGACTCCGCGTAGTTCCACAGGCCGTCCGTGCAGACGACCACCACGCCCGGCCCGTCCGGCTCGAACGCGGCGGTGTGCGGCTCCAGTTCGTAGGAGTCGGCCCCGAGCCAGCCGGTGATGGCGTGGGCGCGCTCGTCGGCGTACGCCTCCGCCTCGTCCATCAGGCCGGCCGCCACCATCTGCGCCGCCCAGGAGTCGTCCTCGGTCAGCCGGGCGGACGGGCCGCTGCGGTCCCGCGGCACCCAGTAGACCCGGCTGTCACCGACCCAGCCGACCACCAGCAGGCCGCCCGCCGTGATCGCGCCGACCAGGGTGCAGGCCGGGGCGTTCTGCCGGCGGCGCTCCTCCGGCTCGGCCTCCCCGGCCGGCTCCCGCGCCAGCGCGTTGACCGCCTCGGACGCGGCGACGATCGCCTCGCGCATCGCCTGCCGCGGGTGCGTGCCGCGCGGCAGCGACTCCAGCAGCGCCTCGTTGGCGGCGCTCGCCGCGGCCGCCGACGCCTCGTCGGGCCGGCTCGCGGAGGAGACGCCGTCGCAGACGATCGCGACGACGGCGGGCGAACCGTCCGGCAGCGCGGTCGCGGAGAGCGCGAAGGAGTCCTCGTTGCGGTGGTGGCGCAGCCCCCGGTCGCTGACGGCCGCCACCGCGTCGAGCTCCCGTTCCACGTGGTCGCGTTCGCGGGTCCGGGCGTGGCCGCACTCCTCGCAGGAGCCGCCGGGGCCCACCCGGCCCGAGCGGCAGGCCGCGCAGGCCCGCGCCCCGCCGCCGGGTGCGGCGGGGGGCGTGGCGGCGCGCTCCGGCGCACGGGGGGCGGGGGCCGCGAGCGGGTAGTCCCCGTCGGCGTCGGCCTCCGGGCCGCCCGGCGCCGCCCGGTCGTCGTGGCGCACCGGCTGCGCCCCGGCGAGCGGCCGGCCCGCGGAGTCCGTGCCGGGCAGGTCCTCCGCCCGGTGCGCGGGCGCGGGCGCGTCGAAGCCGGCGGCCTCCGGGGCCGCGGGCCACGGCACCGGGCCGGGGGGCGCGGGGGCGGCCGCCGAGGGCCGGGCGTCGGGGCGCGCCGGCACCACCGAGAGGTCGTAGCCGCAGGCTCGGCAGAGCAGGTCGCCCGGCTCCAGCGGTTCCTCGCAGCCGGGGCATCGGGTCACGGCGGGCTGCTGGTGGCTCTGAGACATCTTCACACCCACGTCCGGGGGCGGAAACGGTTGGCCCGCTCCACCAGTTCGGTCCTCTCCTCGCCCCGCCGCGCGGGTCGGGCGAGCATCCGGTACGAGCGCTCCGGCCCGGACCGCACTCCCCGCTCGTCCGGTCGGCGGCCGAGAGGGTCCTGCGCGTACGGGGCCGCGGCGGTGGGCCCGCCCGGCGTCGGAGCACCGGGACTACCGGAGGGTACCCAGTACAGCGCCGTCTCCCGCACCTCGACCGGTGACGGCACGCGGTGGACCGCGTCCGGGGCGGGGCCGGTCTGCCCCGGCGCGGCCCGCGGACCGGCCGAGGGGACCGGAGGAGACGTGTCCGCGCGGCCGCCGGGGACGGCGGGGCGGCTCCCGCCCCGCGCCGGGCCGGACCGGGCGCCGACGCGCCCGCGGCCGGCCGCCCGCGCCGGTCGGCGGTGCGCGGCGGCCCCACGCGCATCCCCGCCGCCCGTGCCCGCGCGGCCGCCCCCGCGTCCGGGGCGGTGGTGGCGCGGGCTCACCGCGGCTCACCCGGTCCGCGCGGTCCCAGCAGCTCCGCCGCCGCGTCCCGGTAGCGCTGGACGGCCTGTTCGGCGACGCGCAGGTCGCACGGGGCGCTCCACAGCATCCGGCGCGCCGCGTCGTACCGCTCGACCAGCAGCGGGTCGTCCGCCAAGCCGTGCCGGGCCGCCTTCGCCCGGTACGCGTCGAGCCGCCCGCGCAGCTCCGCGCGGACCGCCAGCGGAGCCGTCACCGAGGTCAACGACGCGCGGGCGCGCAGCAGTTCGTCCTCGGCCTCCCGCTCCAGCGCCTCCAGCAACGGCGAGAGCCGGTGCCACTGGGCGCGCCTGCGGTAGTCCGACGCGGCGGCCAGACGCTCCTGGAGGGCGGTCGGCGGCCCGCTGACGGGCGGCACCTCCGAGGCGGCGATCTTGGCCAGCACCTCGCCGCGCGCCGCCCGCGCCTCCGCGAGGGTCCGGTCGGCGCGGGAGAGCACGTCCCGCAGCCGCACCAGGCGCGCTTCGGCGTCCTGCCGGACCGACAGCACCGCCTCGATCTCCCGCCGCACGTCCTCCAGGGCGCGGGCGGCCCGGTCGTAGCGCGAGGTGTCGGGGCGGCCGCCGCCGGGCGCGGCGCTGCCGGGCCCCGGCGACCAGAACGCCAGCGGGTCGGAGATCACCCGCGCCCGCAGGGCGGTCAGCTCCTCGGTGATCTCCGCCAGGTCGTCCCCGGCCGGATGCTCACCGGGCCGCACCCCCACGGAGTGCGCCAGCGAACGCGTCCGGCGCAGCTCGGCCGCGAGCAGGTCGATCCGGGCGGGCAGCGCCGACCAGACGGCGTCGGCGGCCACCACCGTGTCCAAGGACCGGGCGTACAGCTCGTTCATCCGGGCGACCAGCTCCCGGAGCGAGAAGCGCTCGGGGAGCCGGGCCGGGCCGGCGGCCGGAGGCGGGGCCCCCGCGCCCGGCACGGTGACCGCCTCGCCGCGCAGCAGCTCGGTCAGCGCGGCGAGGTCGTCCGGGCTCGGGTGGCGTCGCCGGGAGCGGATCTCCCGAGCCTCGGACAGCGCCCTCGCGTAGGCGTCGAAGCACCCCCACAGCAGCGCGATCGAGCGCTCCGCCGCGGCCCAGCGCTCACGGGTGACGCCGGTCAGCTCCGCGCCCTCCAGCAGCCGGCGGCCCGCGTGGTCCTGGAGGGCGAGGAGCGAGGTCTCGACGGCCTCGTGCTCCGCGCCGAGCCGGGCCAGCGCACGGTCCGCCTCCTCCCGGTCCATGACCGGGCCGGCGGGCCTCCCCGCGAAGCCGGGGAAGGGGTCCGCGACGCTCATCGATCACCTCTCCGCTCTCCCCGCCGGGCCGGTCGGCCCGGCGGGATCTCCTGCCTCGGTCTGCTCGGTCCGTACGCGCCCCGCACCGGGGGGCCGTTCACCGCGGCGGCGCGGCGCCGGTCGGCCCGGCCGCCGACCGGGCGCGGTACGGCCGCCTCCCCCCGCAGCCCACCGCCCCCGCACCGGGCACCGGGCAGCACCGGGCCGACCCCGACGCCGACCGCGCGCGCCGGCCCCCTCACCCCGCGCCTCCCGCCGTACGCCGGGGCCCCGCGCCCTCCGCGCACGGCGGGCGGACGAAGCGGGCCCCGGACGAAGCGGCGGCCGTCCGGGGCGCTGGCGGGCACGGCCGGCAGCGCGCGGGCCGGGGCGCGGTCGGCACGGCGGCGGGCGGGCCGACCGGCCGTCGCACCGCCCTCCCCGCCCCGAGCGGCCGCGCGCCGGAGCAGCGCCGGGCGCCCGCGGCGCTCCGGCGGCGGGCCGGGACGCCGGAGGGCGCGGACGAGCCGCCGTTCGGCGCGTAGGTCACTCGACCCCCCCTCGGTCGCCGGCGGTCCGTTCCCCGGCCGTCCGGGGGGACTGGTGTCCGGCCAGAAGTATGGACGCGGGGACGGACGCCCGTACCGGGAACGCCCGGATACCGCGCCGCTCCCCGTGCCCGGTCGGCGCGGACGCGGCCGCGGGGGCGACCGGTCCGCCGGACCGTCCGGCGCACGCACCCTCCCGAGACCGACACGACTCCCCATCGGATACACGATCCGGGCCCCCGGTCGGTTCCCCGTGTCACTCGTACGAGGGGCGCCCCACCGCGTCGACGCGGTGGGGCGCCCCTCGGCTCCCGTGGTCCGTCGGCCTCAGACGTACTGCGCGCGCAGCCGCCGGTGGGCCTCCGGCGCCGCGCCCGTGCGGTCCAGGCCCAGCAGGGCCGCCCCCAGCACCGGCGGCTCGGAGACGACGCGCACCGACGCCTTCGGGGCGCGGGCCGCCAGCAGCTCGCCGATCCGGTCGTTCAACTGCGCATGGCGCGCGGCCAGCACGCTGCCGCCCAGCAGCACCGGGGCCTCCTCCTCCAGCAGGTCGAGACGGGCCAGGGCGACCGCCGCCATCACCGCCACCTCCTCGGCCAGCCGCTCCACCAGCGAGGCGGCCACCGGGTCCCCGGCGGCGGCCGTGGCGAACAGCACCGGCGTCAGCTCGTGCCGCCGCGACGACCCCACGGCGCCCCGGTGCAGCGCCTCGATGAGCGCGTACATCGAGGCGAGGCCGAAGTGGTCCGGCAGCGTGCGGGCCAGCTCGGTCGGCTCGCCGCGCCCGTCCTCGGCGCGCGCCGCGAACCACAGCGCCTCCTCGGCGAGCCCGCCCCCGCCGCCCCAGTCGCCGGATATCCGGCCGATCGCGGGGAAGCGCGCGGTCCGGCCGTCCGGGGTCATGCCCACGCAGTTGATCCCGGCCCCGCACACCACCGCCACGCCCCGAGGCTCGTCCACCCCGGCGCGCAGGATCGCGAAGGTGTCGTTGCGCACCTCCACGGAGGAGCCCCAGCCGCGGGCCTCCAAAGCCGCCGTCAACTCGGCCTCCTCGACCGGCAGGTCGGCGTTGGCCAGGCAGGCCGAGACGTGCCCGACGGCGCCGGGCGGACCCGGCAGCGCCGCGACCGCCCGCTCCAGAGCGGCCCCCAGGACGTCGAGCGCCGCCTCCACCCCCACCACGGGCGGTTGGAAACCGCCGCCGCGGGCCGTCGCCAGGACCGTGCCGTCCGCGCCGATCAGCGCCACGTCGGTCTTGCTGTTGCCCGCGTCGACGGCGACGACCGGTATGTTCACGCCCACGCGAGGTGCTCCCGGTTGTGCGCGATGAGCCGGTCGGTCAGGCCCTCGGCGTAGTCGTACTGGCCGATCAGCGGGTGGGCGAGCAGCGCCTTGAACACCCGGTCCCGGCCGCCGCGCAGGGCGGCTTCCAGGGCGAGGTCCTCGTACGCCGTCACGTTGGCGACCAGCCCCGCGTACAGGGGGTCGAGCGCGGGGACGGCCAGCGGCGCGACGCCGTCGTGGCCGACCCGCGCCTGGACCTCGATGACCGCGTCGTCGGGGAGGAACGGCAGGGTGCCGTTGTTGTACGTGTTGACCACCTGGACGGGCGAGCCGCCGCTGCCCAGCAGGGAGGCGGCGAGGTCCACGGCCGCCTCCGAGTAGAACGCGCCGCCGCGCTGGGCGAGCAGCTCGGGCTTCTCGTCGAGCGACGGGTCGCCGTACATCGCGAGCAGTTCCTTCTCCATCTCCGCGACCTCGGCGGCGCGGGACGGCTTGGCGCCCAGCTCCCGGACGACCTCGTCGTGGGCGTAGAAGTACCGCAGGTAGTAGGAGGGGACGACGCCGAGCCGGTCGACGATCCGCCGGGACATGCGCAGGTCGTCGGCGATGGCGTCGCCGTGCTCGGCCAGCAGCCTCGGCAGGACGTTCTCGCCGTCCGGGCCGCCCAGGCGCACGCCGGTCTCCCAGGTCAGGTGGTTGAGGCCGACGTGGTCGAGGTGGACCTGGGAGGGGTCCACCTCCAGCAGCCGGGCGAACTTCCGCTGGAAGCCGATGGCCACGTTGCACAGGCCGACCGCCTTGTGCCCGGCCTGGAGCAGGGCGCGGGTGACGATGCCGACCGGGTTGGTGAAGTCGATGATCCAGGCGTCCGGGTTGGCGCGGCGGACCCGCTCGGCGATGTCCAGGACGACGGGGACGGTGCGCAGGGCCTTGGCGAGGCCGCCGGCGCCGGTCGTCTCCTGGCCGACGCAGCCGCACTCCAGTGGCCAGGTCTCGTCCTGATTGCGCGCGGCCTGTCCGCCGACGCGCAGTTGCAGCAGGACCGCGTCGGCGCCGGCGACGCCCGCGTCGACGTCGGTGGTGGTGGTGATCTTCCCGGCGTGGTCCTGCTTGGCGAAGATCCGCCGGGCGAGGCCGCCGACCAGTTCGAGGCGGTCGGCCGCCGGGTCGACGAGCACCAGCTCCTCGACCGGCAGCGTGTCCCGCAGCCGGGCGAATCCGTCGATCAGTTCAGGGGTGTAGGTGGACCCGCCACCCACTACTGCGAGCTTCATGTCAGCCCTTCACTCCGGTCAGTGTGACGCCTTCGACGAACGCCTTCTGGGCGAAGAAGAAGACGGCGATCACGGGGGCCATGACCAGGACGGTCGCGGCCATGGTCAGATTCCAGTCGGTGTGGTGCGCGCCCTTGAAGGACTCCAGGCCGTAGCTGAGCGTCCAGGCGGCCTGGTTCTCGGAGGCGTAGATCTGCGGTCCGAAGTAGTCGTTCCAGGCGGCGAAGAACTGGAAGAGGGCGATGGCGGCGATGCCGGGCTTGGCCATCGGCAGCACCACCTTGACCAGCGTGCGGAACTCGCCGCAGCCGTCCACCTTCGCCGCGTCCAGGTACTCGTTCGGGATCGTCAGCAGGAACTGCCGCAGCAGGAAGATGGAGAACGCGTCGCCGAACGCCATCGGGATGATCAGCGGCCACAGCGTCCCGGAGAGGTCCATCTGCTTCGCCCAGAACAGGTACATCGGGATGATGACGACCTGGGGCGGCAGCATCATCATCGAGATGACGAGCATCAGCGAGAGCCTGCGGCCGCGGAAGCGGAACTTGGCCAGCGCGTACGCCACGGGGATCGACGACACCACGGTGAGCACGGTGCCGACGCCCGCGTACAGCAGGGTGTTGCGCCACCAGATCAGGAATCCGGGGGTCTCGAACACCTTCGTGTAGTTGCCCCACTCCCAGGTGTCGGGGGTGAGGTCGCGGGTCAGCGCCTGCTGGTCGCTCATCAGCGAGGTCAGCACCACGAAGACGAACGGCAGCACGAAGAACAGCGCGGCCGCGATGCCGAGCGAGTGCACGGCGATCCAGTGCAGCAGCGCCTTGCGCCGGGCGGTGCGCTCGGCGGGCGTGGGCGGTTCCGCCGCCGGGGCGGCGGCCGCGGCGGGCTTGTCGAGGATGTCGGTCATGGCTCAGTCACCGGCCTGGATCAGGTTGTTGCGGCCCCGCATGAGCAGCGCGGTGAAGGCCATGGCCAGGGCGAACAGGATGAGGGCGACGACGCAGGCGGCGCCGTAGTCGAAGCGCTGGAAGCCGAGGTTGTAGACGAGCTGGGGGAGCGTCAGTGTCGACTTGTCGGGATAGCCGGGTTCGAATGCCTGGCCGGAGCCGCCGATGACCCCGGAGGCGACCTTCCCGGCGACGAGCGGCTGCGTGTAGTACTGCATCGCCTGGATGACGCCGGTGACCACCGCGAACAGCACGATGGGCGAGATGTTCGGCAGGGTCACGAAGCGGAACTTCTGCCAGGCGGACGCGCCGTCCAGCTCGGCCGCCTCGTACTGCTCGGTCGGCACGTCCAGCAGCGCGGCCATGAAGATGACCATCAGGTCCCCGATGCCCCAGACCGCGAGCATGGTGAGCGCCGGCTTGGACCAGGCGGCGTCGTTGAACCAGCCCGGCGCCGGCAGCGCCAGGTCCCCGAGGATCGCGTTGACCGGCCCGGTGCCGGGGTTGAGCAGGAACACGAAGGCGAGGGTGGCGGCCACCGGCGGGGCCAGGAAGGGCAGGTAGAACAGGGTCCGGAAGACCCCGGTCCCCGTCTTGATCTTGGTGATCAGCAGGCCGACGCCGAGTCCGAAGACGACCCGGCAGGTGACCATGACGAGCACCAGCCACAGCGTGTTGCGCAGCGACGGCCAGAACATCGGGTAGTCCTGGAAGACGTACGTCCAGTTCGCCAGCCCGTTGAAGGACGGGGCGCCGAACCCGTCGTACTGCGTGAACGAGAAGTAGACCGTCGAGACCATCGGGTACGCGAAGAAGAACGAGAACCCGATCAGCCACGGCGACATGAAGGCCGCGGTGCGCAGTGCCGACCTGCGGCGCTTGGAGCGGAGTGTGTGCGTCGTCATCGGAGGGCTACTTGGCCTTGGCGATGTCGGTGTCGATCTGCCGCGCGGTCTTCTCCAGACCGGCCTTCAGGTCCTTCACCGCGCCCTTCTCGTACTGGTAGCCGAAGTCCTGGAGGGTCTGCTGGTACGTCGACCCGTTGACGGCCCCGTCGGGGGTGTTGGACTTCGGGTGCTGGGCGATGTCCAGGAAGGTCTTGAAGCGGGGGTCGAACTTCAGGTCGGGCGACTTCAGCGCGGCGAGGGTGGAGGGCACGTTGCGGATGCCGTTGGCGAACTGGACGACCGCCTCCGTGTCGCTGGTCATGTACTTGACCAGCTCCCAGGCGGCGTTCTGCTTCTTACTGGCCGGGGCTATGCCGACGATGGTGCCGGAGAGGAAGCCCTTGCCGTAGCTGTCGGCCTCGTCGTCCGCCACGGGCATCGGCGCGACGCCGATCTCGAACGGGACCTTGGCGTCCAGGGCCATTCCGAGCCGCCACTCGCCGTCGAGCTGCATGGCCACCTGGCCGGTGTGGAACGGGTGCTTGGCGCCCCACTCGTCGCCGAAGGTGCCGCGGTACTTCTCCAGCCGCTGGTAGCCGCCCAGCTCCTCGACGAACTTCTTCTGGAACGTGAACATCTCCGCGAACGCCGGGTCCTTGGCGATGTTGGACTTGCCGTTCTCGTCGAAGTACTTGTGCTCCCACGACGACAGGTAGTGGTCGGCGACGGTCTCGTAGCCGTGGAAGTTCGGCATGAAGCCGAGCTGCTGGTAGCCGTCGCCCTTCTTGACCGTCAGCTTCTTCGCCACGCTGACCAGCTCCGACATCGTCTTCGGCGGCGCGGTGACCCCGGCCTTCTCGAAGGCGTCCTTGTTGTAGTAGAGGCCGTAGGCGTCCGTGAGCAGCGGCAGGGCGCAGCGCCTGCCCTCGAACTGGGTGTAGTCGAGCAGGACCTTCGGGAAGGTCTTCTCCAGGTCGAGCTCGGACTTCTCGATGAACGGCTTCAGGTCGGCGAACGCGCCGGAGGAACAGAACTTGCCGACGTTGGAGGTGGTGAAGGAGGAGACCACGTCGGGCCCGTTGGAGCCGCCCGCGCGCAGGGCCTGGTTGAGCTTGTCGTCGTTGATGTTGCCGGAGACCTTCACCGTGATGTTCGGGTGGGCCTTCTCGAACCGCTCGATGTTCTCCTGGACCGCCTTGACCTCGGCGGGTGCGCTCCAGCCGTGCCAGAAGTTGATCGTGGTCTTCGCGTTCGGGTCGTCGGAGGCTCCGGCCTCGCTCTGGCCGGTGCACGCGGTGGCGAGCACCGAGACCGCGGCGACCGCGACGGCGGTGGTGGTGAGACGGCTTGTGCGCATGACGAAGCTCCCAGAGGCAGGGGTGGCGGACGGCGGGCGAGGAAGGCGTGTACGGGTCAGCGCGAGGTGTCGAACACTTCGTCGCGGGTGTCGGCGAGGGCCCGTTCCAGGGCTCCGCGCAGCACGGGGGTGCGGTCGATCTCGCCGACGACCAGACGCGGCCGCGAGGCGGCCAGCTCGGCGAGTTCCGACTGGATCAGGGACCGGAGGGCCTCGCCGCCGGCGGCGACCGCGCCCCCGGAGAGGACGATCAGACCGGGGTCCAGGACGGCGGTGACGGAGGCCAGCCCGGTCGCCAGGCGCTGGGCGTACTGCCGCAGCAGGCTGGTCAGCGCCTCGTCCCGCTCGTACGCCTCGGCGGCCCGTGCCAGCAGCTCGGTGGCGACCGCGGCGTACGGCTGCTGCGGGGCGTCGATGCCCAGCTCCCGCGCGAGCCGGGGCACCGCCTGGGCGCCCGCCAGCTCCTGGAAGCCGCCGCTGTTGGCCTGGACGACCTTGCGTACGAGCGGGGTGCCCGGCACCGGCAGAAAACCGACCTCGCCCGCGCCGCCGGTGAAGCCCCGGTGCAGCAGCCCGTTGATGACGAGGGCGGCGCCCAGGCCGTCCTCGTTCCACAGCAGGACGAAGTCCCGGTGGCCGCGGGCCGCGCCCAGGCGCTGCTCGGCGACGGCGACGAGGTTGACGTCGTTCTCGTACTCCACCGGCATCGGCAGGGACGCGGCCAGCTCGTCCAGCAGGGTGGGGGAGTGCCAGCCGGGCAGGTGCGAGGCGTAGCGCAGCCGCCCGGTGCCGGGGTCGAACGCTCCGGGGGTGCCGATGACGAGCCGGTGCACGTCGGCGCGGGTCAGCCCGGCCTCCTTCACCGCGCCGTCCAGCGCGTCGGCGACCTGCCGCACCACGCTGTCGGTGCGCCGGCCCGGCGTCGCCAGCACGAACTCCCCGACCACCGCCCCGGCCACGTCCGCGACGGCGGCGGCGATGCGCCGGGCGTTCACGTCGAGTCCGGCCACGTGGGCCGCGCGCGCGTTGACCGCGTAGAGCTGGGCGTTGGGTCCGGGCCGTCCTCCGCTGGTCCCCGTGGCGACGACCAGGCCGGCCGCCTCCAGCCGGGCCAGGAGCTGCGAGGCGGTGGGCTTGGAGAGGCCGGTCAGCTTCCCGATCCGGGTCCGGGAGAGCGGCCCGTGCTCCAGCAGCAGATCCAGGGCGGCGCGGTCGTTCATGGCGCGCAGCACCCGCGGGGTCCCCGGTACGCCGGGTGTGCCGGGCTGGCCCGGAGTGGTTCCCGCCATGGTGGATGCACCGCCCTCTGTCAGGAAACTCTGTTAGGAAAGTTTCCTATTTGGTGAGAGGACGGTAGGGCGCAGGTCACCGCACCGTCAATGGGTGCCCCCCGTCCGGCAATCAAAGCGTTATCTGACCACCTTGGCGGGACAACGGCCGCACGGGGCGGCGCCGCGCGGGGGCGGGGGCCGTCGGCGGCGTCCCCGTTGTCAGTGGGTCGCACCATGATGGGCCCCAGTGACGGCCCGCCCCGCAGCGGGGCCAAGCCGTCGGGAGCAGGGGGGGTTGCCGTGCGCGTACCGGTCGCGGGCGAGGTGCACGTCCACTACGGACAGATCTACGTCGAGAGCGATCCGGCCGGCGGGGCCGCGGACGCCTCCGAGGCGTTCGCGGGCCAGAGCCAGGGGTTGTGCGGGGCGGCCGTCGCGGGGGCGCTCCACCTCGTCACCGGGTTGCACACGGGCCGCGTCGGCTTCGTCGTGGAGGTCCACGACGAGGCCCCGGCCCTGGACCCGGACTGGGAGGACGTGGTGGAGGCGTCCTTCCGGCCGCTGTCGGAACGCACGAGTCTGGTGCAGTGGGCGGGCGAGGCCGTGTGGGACCTGGACCTCGCCCGGACCGACCACCGGGTGCGGTACTGCGCCCGAGGGATGGACGAGGGGCGCGCCCGCGACACCCGCGGGGCCGGGTCCCCGCCGGCGGACAGCTATCTCCTCCAGTTCTGGCCCGCGCCGCCCGGCCCGGACCGCGTGGTCCGCGAGGCGTCGCGGGCCGCCGCGACCAGGCGCCGCCACGCCCGCGCGCTGCCGCCTCCGCCCACGCCCGAGCAGCGCGCCGAGGCCGCGCGCCTGGCCCGCCGGGCGGAGGAGCGGGCCGCGGAGGAGCGGCGGCTGCACCGCGAGCGGTGGGAGTGGGGCGGGCGGCTGCCGAGCGAGGAGCTGCGCGGCGCGGGCGGCAACGTGTCCGGTCTGCTCCGCTTCGACAGCGACCTGGTGCACGCCCTCGGGGCCGCGGGCCCCGAGACCCGGCGCGCGGTGGCGTCGCTGGCCGCCCGGCGGGCCTGCGAGGCGGCGGGCCTGACCGGCGTCCCCTGGGTCGCCGATGCGCTCACCGCGTTGGAGCGGGGGCGTCCGCTGCCCCAGCCGTTCGACGACACCGCCCGGATGTGGAAGGCCCTGCGCACCGACCCCCGCGTCCCCGAGCGTTCGGTGCGCGAGGCGACGCCCCCCGAGCGGCCGCCCTACCGCCCGCCGACGCCTCCGACGGCGTCCGGGCCCACGCGGGGCCCGGACACGCGGGCGGACGGCGCCGGGGCGCGGCGGCCTGGGCTCGGCCGGCCGCTGGGGACGGTCGCGCCGGCGCCGCCCGGCGGCGAGGGGGCGGCGCCGGGCGCGGGCGGGGCGGACGCCATCCACGTGGTCGCGTACGGCGCCCGCCCGCCGACCGCCCCCCGGCTGATCTCGCAGCCGCACTTCGCGCTCCCCGCCGTGCTCGCCGCCGCCGGGCCCGCGCCGCTCACGGCGGCCTTGGACGCGGTGTGGCACGCGGTGCGCACGTACGGCGAGCGCTGCCCGGAGCTGCTGGAGGAGATCCGCTCGGCGTGCGGCGGGGAAGTAGGGGGTGAGGAAGCCGGGGGGTGAGGGATCCGGGGCGAGGAAGCCGGGGCGAGGGAGCCGGGGGTGAGCGAGCCGCAGGACAGGAATCCGGGGGTGGGGAAGCCGGGGTGACGGAGCCGGGGGTGAGCGAGCCGCAGGACAGGAATCCGGGGGTGAGCGGCCCGACCACGGAAAGCGCCCCCGCCGGTTCGGCAGGGGCGTCCTCTTCCGCGTACGGAGCTACGGCTTGTTCAGGTTCGTCGGCGGTATCGGCGTCGTCGCCAGGGACTGCGGGGAGGTCGCCGAGGCGTAGGCGGAGGGGGCGGCCACGCCGGCCGTCGGGTCGGCGGGGTCCGCGGACTCCGTCTGGGGGAGCACGCCGACCATCCGGATGCCCGCCTCGTCCAGCGCCTGCTTGATGCGCCAGCGCAGCTCGCGCTCCACGCCGAGCGCCTTGCCCGGCATCGTCTTGGCGGTGACCCGGACCGTCATCGAGTCCAACTGCACCGCGTCCAGGCCGAGCACCTCCACCGGGCCCCACAGCCGCTCCGACCAGGGCTCTTCCTTCGTCATCGTCTCGGCGGCCGCGCCGATCGCCTCGCGCACGCGGTCCAGGTCCTCCGTGGGGCGCACCGTGACGTCGACGCCCGCGGTGGACCAGCCCTGGCTGAGGTTGCCGATCCGTTTCACCTCGCCGTTGCGGACGTACCAGATCTCGCCGTTGTCGCCGCGCAGCTTGGTGACGCGCAGCCCCACCTCGATGACCTCGCCGGAGGCCACCCCGGCGTCGATGGTGTCCCCGACCCCGTACTGGTCCTCCAGGATCATGAAGACGCCGGAGAGGAAGTCGGTGACCAGATTCCGGGCGCCGAAGCCGAGGGCCACGCCCGCGACACCGGCCGAGGCCAGCAGCGGCGCCAGGTTGATCTTGAAGGCCCCCAGGACCATCAGCGCGGCCGTGCCCATGATCAGGAACGAGGCCACCGAGCGCAGCACCGAACCGATCGCCTCCGAGCGCTGACGCCTGCGCTCCGCGTTCACCAGCAGCCCGCCGAGCGCGGTGCCCTGCACCGCCTGCGCGCTGCGGTTCATGCGCTCGATCAGGTTGGTCAGGGCGCGCCGGATCAGGTAGCGCAGCGTGATGGCGACCGCCACGATCAGCAGGATGCGCAGCCCGGTGCTCAGCCAGGTGGACCAGTTCTCCTCTACCCAGCCCGCGGCGTTCCCGGCCTGCTCGGCGGCTTCGCCCAGCGAGCCGGCCGGCTCGGGCGAGGGAGCTGCGGCCAGAAGAGCGGACAGGTGCACGATAGGGACCTCCAGGGGACGACGGGTGCCTTCAACACTAACGAAGCCCAGGGAGTCGATCCCCGCCGTCGCGGGAGGAGAGACGTGTCTCACCGGGACGCCCCGCCGGGGCCGGTCGCACCACGCACGGGTTCGCCCCGGTGGAGCAGCGGCCCGACGCCGGCCGTACGCCGCACGGTGCGGGGAGCGAGGAAAATCCTTCCGGCCCGTTACCCGTACGTGGTGGCGCTTCGACCAGGGCTGAGGAGAGACTGAGATCGGATCGTCCCGGCGCGAGCCACGCGCCGCCGGCGTACAAGGAGGCATCCACCGTGCCGCACGTCCTCGTCCTCAACGCGTCGTACGAGCCGCTCGGCGTCGTACCGCTCCGCCGCGCGCTCGTGCTCGTCCTCGAAAACAAGGCGATCTGCCTGGAGGAGTCCGGCGCCTTCCTGCACAGTGCCACCCGAGCCGTGCCCGCGCCCAGTGTGGTCCGGCTCAAGCGCTTCGTCCGGGTCCCCTACCGGGGGCCCGTCCCTCTGACGCGGCGGGCCCTGTTCGCTCGGGACGGCGGGCGCTGCATGTACTGCGGGGCCGCCGCGACCAGCGTCGACCACGTCATCCCGCGCAGCCGCGGTGGACAGCACGTCTGGGACAACGTGGTGGCGGCCTGCCGCCGCTGCAACCACGTCAAGGCCGACCGCCACCTGCCCGAGCTGGGCTGGCGGCTGCTCCACCCGCCCGCCCCGCCGACCGGCCTGGCCTGGCGGATCATCGGGACCGGGCACCGCGACCCGCGCTGGCTGCCGTATCTGCAGCCGTTCGGCGCGGACGACGTGATGGCCCGGATCGACGGCGTGTCCGCCTGAGCCCCTGCGGTCTCCCGACGGGATCGGGCCGGATCGGGGGGCGGGATCCGGTGCGTGCGGGGACGGGGCGGGGCGGTGAGGAGCGACGGCGGCGGGGGCGTACGTGCCGGGGCCCGCGGGCCCCGGCACGAGGCGAGGAGGGCCCGCGGCGCCCGTACGCGGTCACTCGGCGACCGCGTACGCCTCCACCGACCAGAGGGAGTAGCCGTACCGGGTCGCCCGGCTCTCGCCCCGCACCCGGACGAACCGGGTGTCCGGCGCGTCCATCCGGACCGACTCCCGGCCGCCCCGGCCGTCGACGACCCGCGCGGCGGTGCGCCAGGTGCGGCCGTCGGCGGAGACCTCCACGCGGTAGCGGGAGGCGTACGCGTCCTGCCAGCTCAGCACCGTACGGCCCAGCCGCACCGGCCGCGGCAGCTCCATCTGCCACCAGGCCCCGTCCTCCGCCGGCGAGGACCACCGGGTGGCGGGATCACCGTCCGCGGCGGCCCGGGCCGGGAAGTCGGGGGTCTCGTTCCCGGACGACGAGGCTCTCGCCGTACGCGCCAGATCGGGCCCCGCCGTACGCGGGAAGGCCCGCACGGTCAGCGTGGACTCCTGGCCGCCGAAGGCGAGCGGCACCTCGTACGCGCCCACCGGGGTGTCGGCCGGGACGGTGATGTCCACGGGCACCTCCGTACGCGACCCGCGCGGCACCGTCGTCCGCTCCGGGACCCGCACCTCGATGCCGCGCGGGGGCTTCGCGGTCAGCCTGCCCTCGACTTCGACCGGACGCCGCCCGGCCAGCCGTGCCTCCACCCGCCGGGTGCCGCCGCCGATCTCCGCGTCCGTCTCGCCGCTCTCCAGGTGGAGCGTGGCGGGCGGTTCGTCACCGAACCACGGCACCAGGGCGCGCACCCGAGGGGCGTCCGCGGCCGGGGAGGGCGGCCCGGCGTGCGGGGGGCTCAGACAGGGCGGCGGGGCGGTGCGCTCCGCGGTGACGCGCACCGCGTCCGCCCGCACGCCCTCCACCGCCCGGTGGGTCCAGCCGCTGGGCGAGAGCCGCCCCAGCGTCCGCCACCCCTCACCGGGCACATGGGCCTCCACGACCCCGCCGGCCGCGCCGGGTCCGGGCTCGGCGAGCACCGTGACGGCCTGCACCGGGCGGGCCGCCGCCAGCCGGACCGTATGGCCGTGCGCGTCCCGCGCGACCCGGCCCGAGGAGCGGTCGACGCCGTTCCAGCCGTCGGCGGTCCGCGCCACCCGGTCCAGGAAGGGGTCGAGCACGCCCGTGCCGACGCTCGCCCCGCTCGCCGCGATCTCCTCGCGCAGCGGCTCCAGGGCCAACTGGGCGCGCCAGGCGCTCGCCCCGTCCCCGGACTCCTGGGCCCGGAGCAGGTCCACGGCCAGCTCGCCGGCCCGGCCGTAGCGGGCCAACTGCCCGGTCCACGGACGGACCTCGTCCGCCAGCCGTCCGTCCGCGGGCGTCCGCAGCCGCTCGGGGGCCCGCCGCATCACGGTGAAGGCGGCGCGCAGCCCGTCCGCCGCGCGGGCGCGGGCGGGTGCGTCGGCCGCGCGGGTGCTCCAGAAGGCGTCGATCAGGGGCCGGAGGTAGGCCGACTCCCGCGCGCCGAGCACGGAGGCCGCGCTGTTGCCCGCGAGCGCCAGCAGCGCCTCCCCGGCCTCCGCGTCGCCGCCCGCCAGGTCCGCGACCGCGGCCCGCCAGGACGCGTCGGGGCGGTAGCCCCGTGGGTTCCAGGCGAAGTCGGCGGCGGTGAACAGGGGAACGCGGGAGGCGGAGGGCTGCTCCATCGCATGGGCCAGCAGCGCCGCCGAACCGAACGCCACCGTCGGCTCCCGGCCGGTGTAGGGGCCCAGGAAGACGCGGTCCGGGGCGTAGTCGTTGACCGGGTAGTTGTCCATCGTCACCAGCGGGTGGCGGAAGGCGTCACGGGCCCCGGCCAGCTCCGCCCCGGTGATGGTCCTCGGCACGACCCCCACGCCGGTCCAGGCCACCTGCACCCGCGCGTCCAGCTCGGCCGCCAGCGCGGTGCGGTAGGCGGTGGCCCCGTCCTGGTAGAACTCCGTCGGCAGCACCGACAGCGGGGCGGCCTCCGGGCGCCGTTCGGCCAGGTGCCGGGCGACCGCGCCCGCCACCCGTGCCTGCGCGCGGGCCGCCGCCTCGGGGCCGCTGCCGAAGGTCTCCGCGTCCAGGTCGCAGTGCCACTCGCTGTAGCTGACGTCCTGGAACTGGAGCTGGAAGGCGCGGACGCCCAGCGCCCCCATGGCGTCGATCTTCTCCGTCAGCGCCCGGACGTCCGCGTCGGAGGCCATGCACATCGCCTGGCCGGGGGAGACCGCCCAGCCGAGCGTCACGTGCTCGGCGCGCGCCTTCCGCGCCAGCGCCCGGAGGTCGGCGCGCCGGTCGGCCGGGTACGGATCGCGCCAACGGGCCGACCGGTAGGGGTCGTCGCCCGAGGCGTACAGGTAGTGGTTCTGCTTGGTGCGTCCCAGGAAGGCGAGCTGGGCGAGCCGCTCCTCGTGGGTCCACGGCTGTCCGTAGAACCCCTCGACGATGCCGCGTACGGCGGTTCCCGGCCAGTCCCGCACCGTGACGCCCGCCACCGCGCCGCGGGCGACGAGTCGGCGCAGGGTCTGGACGGCGTGGAAGAGGCCGTCCGCGCCGACCCCGTCCAGCGCGGCCGTGGGCCGCCCGCCGACCTCGCCGACCGCGATCCGGTACCCGCCCGCGGGCAGGTCCGCCCGCTCGGACGCGCCCAGGGCCCGCAGCGCCTCGCCGGCGCCCGGACCGCCGAGGCGGACGACGGGCCCGCGCCCCGGCGCGCGCTCGTGCAGCGTCCGCACGCCCGCCCCGCGCAGGACGGAGCGCGCCTGCCGCACGGCGTACGGGTCGGCGTCCGGGGCGGCGAGCAGGGTGGCCTCGACGCCGAGCGGCACGGCGGGCCCGGTGGTCTCGATGCTCTGCGGCCGGGGCCACACGGACGGCGGGCGGGCGGGGGCGGGGCGGCCGGGAGCGGCGGGGGCGGCGGGGGCGGCGGAACGGGCGGCCGGGCGGTCGGTGGAGCGGGCGGGCGCGGGGGGCGTGGCGGAACGGGCGGAGGGGCGATCGGGGGCGGAGGGAGCGGCCGCGGCCGCCGACGCGACCGGTGCGAGCAGGCCGCCGAGCAGGGCGAGGGCCACGACCGCCGCCTGTCCTCTGCGCCCGATCCGCACGCCGCGCTCCCCTTCCTGACGGAGTCCCCAGGGCCGCTCGCCCCGGCGCCCCGGACCACCGGTGGTCGCTCCGCGGCGGAACGCGAGCCCACTCGCCGAGATGAGGGGGTGTCAACGCGCACGGCCGTTATGACGGATTCGCCGGGAGTGGGAGCCATGGTGGCACCTTCGGGACCGGTGGGCCGTGAGCGTCGTGAGAGGAGGCCGAGACTGGCTGAAAACGGCTCATACCTGGCGTGTGGGGGAACGGAATGTGACCCCGAGCACGTTGTGCTCGTTGCCATGACGCCTGCGCCACGTCCATGTCTGCGGTCACCAGAGCTGGGTAGGGCTGCTGTGTCCTGTTCTCCACGGCCAGGAGGCCACCATGCCCGCTTCCGCGCAGCTCCTGCTCTCCGCCCTCTCCAAACAGGTACCCGACCAGGCCGTTTCCGCGCCCCTGACCAGCGAACCGCCGCTCGCCGACATCGCCTACCTGATCAGCGGCCCCCCGCTCGCCGACGTCTCCCTCCAGCTCGGCGCCTTCTCCTTCGCCGACGCCGCGCCCCTGACCAGCGAGCCCCCGCTCGCCGATGCCACCCCTCTCACGAGCGAGCCCCCGCTCGCCGCCGTCGCCCCTCTCACCAGCGAGCCGACCGCCCCCGGCGTCGCGGGGGGCATGGAGTTCCCTGGAGTCTGAATGGGCTTGTCCCGGCTCGCCGCACTGCACGGTGTCGCCACCTCCTACTCCCCGTCGCCGGATGTCACGGTGTCCGTCCCGGACGACACGGTCGTCGCCGTGCTCGCCGCGTTGGGCGTGGACGCCGGCACTCCGGCGGACGTACGGAAGTGCCTCGCCGCCGCGGAGTCCCGCTCGCGCCTGCTGCCGCCGACCGTGGTGGTCTGGGCCGGTGAGCCGCTGCCGCCCGCGCTGACCGATCTGCCCTCCGGCTCGACCGTCACGGTCGAGCCGGAGCCGTTCGAGGCCCCTGGCCGCCCCGCCGACCGGGCCCCCGCCCCGCTGAGGATGCGCGTACGGGCGAGCGCCGCGGCCCGCGCGGTCGTACCGGTTCCGGGGCCGGGCACCGAGGACGCGCCCGGAGCGCCCGGAGTCGCCGGGGCGCCGGCGCTCGCGGCCGGGGCGCCCGCGACCGTCCTCCCGGCGTTCGGGGCCGCCCGGTCCGCTGCCGTGGGACGCGCCGCGCCCGACGCCTCCGTCTCCGACGCCTCCGTGTCCGGGGGCTCCAGCGCCCCCGCGTCCGGGAGTGCCGCGCCCGCGAGCCCCGCGCCCAGCACCTCCGCCCCCGCCGGAGGCCGCACGCCCGGAGGCCGCGTCTCCAGTGCCTCCGCGTCCGGCGCTTCCGCCTCCGCTTCCGCCTCCGCCTCCGCCTCCGCCTCCGCCACCCCCGCCTCCGTCGGAGGCCCCGCGCCCGCCGGAGGCCCCGACTCCAGCGCCCCCGCGTCCGGAATCAGTGCCTCCGCACCCCCCGCGCCGGGAGGCCGCGCCGCAAGCGCCCCCGCGCCCGCCGGAAGCCCCGCGTCCGGGAGCCCCGTCCCCGCAACCCCCGCCCCCGCCGCAAGCCCCGCGCCGGGAGGCCGCGCCTCCAGCACCCCCGCGCCCGGCGGCCCCGCCCCCGACGCCGCCCTGCCCCCCACCGCCGTCCTCCCCGCCTGGTGGAGCGCGCCGCCCCTGGGCGTCCACCGGATGCACGTGCGTACGCCGGACCAGCGCCGGGCCGCCGCCACCCTCGTCGTCGCCCCTCCCCGCGCCCCGCAGCCGGCCGGGCGGTCCCACGGCTTCCTGGTGCAGCTCTACTCCCTGCTCTCCGCCCGCTCCTGGGGCATGGGCGACCTCGGCGACCTGGCCGACCTCGCCGCCTGGGCCGGGCGCACCCTCGGCTCCGGGTTCGTCCAGGTCAACCCGTTGCACGCGGCCGTTCCCGGCCGCCCCACCGACCCGTCCCCCTACCGCCCCTCCTCGCGCCGCTTCCCCGACCCCGTCCACCTGCACGTGGAGTCCATCCCGGAGTACGGGCACGTCCGCGACCGGGCCGTGCTGGACGACCTCCGCCAGGACGCCGCCGCGCTCAGCGACGCCGTGCTGAACAAGGGCGCGCTGATCGACCGCGACGCCGTCTGGGAGCTGAAGCGCCAGGCCCTGGAGCTGGTCGTCCGGGTCCCGCTCACCCCCGGCCGCCGCGCCGCCTACTGCGACTTCCTGGCCGAGCAGGGCCAGGCGCTGGAGGACCACGCCCTGTGGTGCGCGCTCGCCGAGGTGCACGGGCCCGACTGGCGCACCTGGCCCGCCGGTCTGCGCGACCCCCGCTCCCCGCAGACCGCCCGCGCCCGCTCCGGACTGCTGGACCGGGTCGACTTCCACTGCCGCCTCGCCTGGCTGACCGCCACCCAGCTCGCCGCCGCCCAACGGGCCGCCGAGGACTCCGGGATGCCCATCGGGATCGTCCACGACCTCGCCGTCGGCGTGCACCCGACCGGGGCCGACACCTGGGCCCAGCAGGACGCCTTCGCCCACGGCATGTCCGTCGGCGCGCCCCCCGACGCGTTCAACGCCCGAGGCCAGGACTGGGGCCTGCCGCCCTGGCGCCCCGACGTCCTCGCCGCGACCGGGTACGCCGCCTACCGGGGGCTGCTGCGCGGACTGCTGGCCCACGCCGGGGCCCTGCGCATCGACCACGTGATGGGCCTGTTCCGGCTCTGGTGGGTGCCCGAGGGCCGCCCGCCCACCGACGGCACGTACGTCGCCCACGACTCCGAGGCGATGCTCGCCGTCCTCGTCCTGGAGGCCCACCGGGCCGGCGCCGTCGTCGTCGGCGAGGACCTGGGCACCGTCGCGCCCGGCGTCCGCGAGGCGCTCGCCCGGCGCGGGGTGCTCGGCACCTCGGTGCTCTGGTTCGAACGCGACTGGGACGGCGACGGCCGCCCGCTGGCCCCCGAGCAGTGGCGCCGGGACTGCCTGGCCACCGCCACCACCCACGACCTGCCCTCCACCGCCGCCCGGCTGACCGGCGACCACGTGGCGCTGCGCCACCGGCTGGGCCTGCTCACCCGCCCGCTCGCCGAGGAGCTGGCCGAGGACGCCACCGACACCGCCGCCTGGCTGGCCCTCCTCGCCCGGCTGCGGATGCTCCCGGAGGGCCCCGGCGACGAGGAGGCCGCCGTCCGGGCCGTCCACCGCTTCCTGCGGTCCACGCCCGCCCTGATGACCGGCGTCTGGCTCCCCGACGCCGTGGGCGACCGCCGCCCGCAGAACCTCCCCGGCACCTGGGACCAGTACCCCAACTGGCGGCTGCCGATCGCCGACGCCGAGGGCCGCCCCGTCACCCTGGAGGAGATCGCCTCCTCCCGCCGGCTGCACACGCTGATGGAGGTCCTGCGCCGCGGGGACGCCCGTACGGCACCCCCGGCCGAGCGGGGCCGCTAGCCGTTCGCTACGTTGGCACCGTGGACAAGAAGAACGCTATGCGCGCCGGCGCCGTCGCGGCCGGGACGACGCTGATGATGCTGCTCATGTCGGCCCCGGCCCTCGCGCTCACGCGCGACGACGGTGACGATCCGGGTACGGGTCTGAGCGCGATGGAGACCATCGGCCTCTACGTCGTCGCGCCCATCGGCCTGTTCCTGGTGATCACGGCGCTGGTCATGGTCCTGGACAAGTCCAAGAAGCAGGTCTGACCCCCACACGCACGACGGGTGCGCCGCCGGTGGCAGTCGCCGCGCGGCGCATCCGCGCGTCCGGCCCCGTGCGGGCCGCCCGCCCCGCCGCGCGCCGGCTCCGCCGGTGCGCTCCCGGCAGGTCGCGCCCATGACCGAGTGGGACGTCAAGAAGCTCCGCGTCCTGCGCACCCTGCGCGACCGGGGCACCGTCACGGCGACCGCCCGCGCCCTGTCGATGACCCCGTCCGCGGTCTCCCAGCAGCTCGGCAACCTGGCCCGGCAGCTCGGGGTGCCGCTCCTGGAGCCCCAGGGCCGCCGGGTCCGCCTCACCGACGCCGCCCACCTCGTCCTGCGCCACGCCGAAGCGGTCTTCGCCCAGTTGGAGCGGGCCGACGCCGAACTGACCGGCTACCTGCGCGGCGAGGCGGGCGAGGTGCGGGTCGGCGCGTTCTCCACGGCCGTGCCCGTGCTCGTCGTGCCCGCCGTCCGACTGCTGCGCGCCGAGGACCGGCCCGGCCCCGACGTACGGGTGCGGGAGGCCGAGGCGGCGCAGGCGTACGACCTGCTCACCGCGGGCGAGGTGGACGTGGCGCTCTCCCTGGCCGCGCACGCGCCGACCGCCCGCGACCCCCGCCTCACCCTGCTCCCCCTGCTGACCGACCCCTTGGACGTGGCGCTCCCCGCCGACCACCCCCAGGCCGCCGCGCCCGCGCTGCGCCTGGCCGACCTGGCGGCCGAGCGGTGGATCTTCGGCGGCTCCGGGCCCTGGTCCGAGATCACCACCGCCGCCTGCGAGGCGGCGGGCTTCGTCCCCGAGCAGGCCCACAGCGCCGCCGGGTGGCCCGCGATCCTCGCCCTCGTCGAGGCGGGCATGGGCGTCGCGCTCGTCCCCCGCATGGCGTCGCGGGAGCGCCGCGAGGGCGTGGTGATGCGGGTGCTGGAAGCCGACCAGCCCCGCCGCCACGTGCTGGCGGCCGTCCGGCACGGGGCGGAGGACGGGCCCGCGGTGGCACGGGTCCTCGGAGCGCTCGCGCGGGCCGCGCGGGCGTTCGGCCGAGCCGCGTCCTGACGACCGCGCACCACCGCGCCCGTACGGCGTACCGACGTGTCCGCGGCCGCGCCCCCCGCCCGTACGGCGTACCGACGTGTCCGCGACCGCGCACCCCCGCCCGTACGGCGTGTCCACGGCGCGCCACCGTCCGCACGGGGCGACCGCCGGCGGTACGGCGTGTCCCCGAGCGCACAGCGCCGCGCCCGTACGACGTACCGACGTGTCCACGACCGCGCACCACCGCCGCCCGATCGTTCGGCGGAGCTGAACGGTATGTGCGGAAACTTTCGATGGACCTGACGGGTCGCGCGGTCCGAAGGTGAGGGCATGACCTTCGACGCGAGCGAGACCGCATCCCCGGACCCCGACACCGACCCCCACGCCAACGACGCCGCGCCCTACGGCGGCGGCGACCCCTACGCCGACTACCGCGCGGCCGGGGACCTCCCCTTCACCGACCTGGTCGACCTCGCCGACCGCCGCCTGGGCGCGGGCGTGATCGCCGCCAACGACGAGTTCTTCGCCGAGCGCGAGAACCTGCTGCTCCGCGGGCGCGCCGTCTTCGACCCCGAGCGCTTCGGGCACAAGGGCAAGATCATGGACGGCTGGGAGACCCGCCGCCGCCGCGGCGCGGACGCCGACCACCCCTTCCCCGCCCCCGAGGAGCACGACTGGGCGATCGTCCGCCTCGGCGCCCCCGGCATCGTGCGCGGCCTGATCGTGGACACCGCCCACTTCCGCGGCAACTACCCGCAGCGCGTGTCGGTGCAGGCCGCCTGCGTGGAGGGCGCCCCGAGCCCCGAGGACCTGCTCGCCGACGACGTGAAGTGGGAGGAGATCCTTCCGCCCACCCCCGTGCGCGGCCACGCCGCCAACGCCTTCGCGATCACCGACGGCCGCCGCCGCACCCACCTCCGCCTCTGCCAGCACCCGGACGGCGGCATCGCCCGCCTGCGCGTGCACGGCGAGGTCGTCCCCGACCCGGCGTGGCTCGCCGCGCTCTCCACCGTCGACCTGGTCTCGGTCCTCAACGGCGGCCGCTGCGAGGACGCCTCCGACCGCTTCTACTCCTCGCCCACCCAGATCATCCTGCCGGGCACCTCACGCAAGATGGACGACGGCTGGGAGAACCGCCGCCGCCGGGTCCGCGACACCAACGACTGGGTCCGCTTCCGGCTGGCCGCCCAGGGCGCTCTGCGCGCGGTCGAGATCGACACCGCCTACCTCAAGGGCAACTCCGCGGGCTGGTTCGCCCTCCAGGGCCGCGACGGCGACGACGGCGCATGGTTCGAGATCCTCCCGCGCACCCGCCTCCAGCCCGACACCCTCCACCGCTTCGTGCTGCCCGCCGAGGCCGTCGCCACCCACGTCCGCCTCGACGCCTTCCCCGACGGCGGGGTGGCCCGGATGCGGCTGCACGGCGTCCTCACCGACTCCGGCGCGGCCGAACTGGCCCGGCGCCACGAGGAGTCCGGCGCGTGACCCCGTAACCCGCCCCTCGGGGCCCCGACCCCGCCCGGCGGACGGCCGCGCTCACGCGCCGCCCGCCGGGCGGCCACCACCCGCCGCGCACCGCGAAGAAGGGGCGCCTCCTCCGCCGCGGCGGAGGAGGCGCCCCCAGGGGTGCGCCGCCGGTTACGCGGTGGCCGCCGCCGCGTCCGCCGCCTGGGCCCTCAGGGCGCGCTCCACCCCGGACCGGGACTCCGACATCAGCCGGCGCAGCGCCGCGCTCGGCTCGGCCGACGCCAGCCAGGCGTCGGTGGCCTCCAGCGTCTCGGGGGAGACCTGGAGGGCCGGGTAGAGGCCCACCGCGATCTGCTGGGCCATCTCGTGGCTGCGCGCGTCCCAGACGCCCTTCACCGAGGCGAAGTACTTCTCCGTGTACGGGGCCAGCAGCTCGCGCTGGTCGGACTGGACGAAGCCGCTGATGACCGCTTCCTGGAGCGAGTTGGGCAGCGTGTCGGACTCCACGACCGAGGCCCACGCCCGCGCCTTGGCCTCCTCGGAGGGCTGCGCCGCACGAGCGGTGGCCGCGTGGCGCTCGCCCGCCGCCGTCCGGTCGCGCTCGTACTCGGCGGCGATCTCCTCCTCGTCCAGCAGCCCGGCCGCGGCCAGCCGCTCGACGAACGCCCACCGCAGCTCGGTGTCGACGCTCAGGCCCTCGATCGCGTCCGTGCCGTCCAGCAGCGACTGGAGCAGGTCCAACTGCTGCGGGTTGCGGGCGGTCGCCGCGAAGGCGCGGGCCCACGCCAACTGGTGGTCGCTGCCCGGCTCGGCCGCGCGCAGGTGGGCCAGGGTCGCCTCGGTCCACCGGTTGAGCGCGTTCTCCCGGCTCTCCGGGGCCGCGTACAGGTCCACCGCCAGCTTCGCCTGGCGGTGCAGCGACTGCACGACGCCGATGTCCGTCTCCTTGCCGATGTTCGCCAGCACCAGCGCGAGGTAGTCGCGCGTCGCCAGCTCGCCGTCGCGCGTCATGTCCCAGGCCGAGGCCCAGCACAGGGCGCGCGGCAGCGACTCGGCGAAGTCGCCCAGGTGCTCGGTGACGACCCGCAGCGACTCCTCGTCCAGGCGGACCTTGGCGTAGGAGAGGTCGTCGTCGTTGAGCAGGACGACCGCCGGGCGGCGCGTGTCCGCCGGGAACGGCACCGCGGTGCGCTCGCCGTCGACGTCCAGCTCGATCCGGTCCGTGCGGACCAGCTTGCCGTCCGCGTCCAGGTCGTAGCAGCCGACGGCGATCCGGTGCGGGCGCAGCGTCGGCTCGCCCTTCGCGCCGGCGGGCAGCGCCGGGGCCTCCTGGAGCACGGCGAAGGAGGTGACGCGGCCGTGTTCGTCGGTCGCGATCTCCGGGCGCAGGACGTTGATGCCGGCCGTCTCCAGCCACGCCCGCGACCAGGTCCGCAGATCGCGCCCGGAGGTCCTCTCCAACGCGCCCAGCAGGTCCGACAGGCGGGTGTTGCCGAACGCGTGCGCCTTGAAGTACGCCTGCACGCCCTCGAAGAACGCGTCCTTGCCGACGTAGGCCACGAGCTGCTTGAGCACCGAGGCGCCCTTGGCGTACGTGATGCCGTCGAAGTTGACCAGGACGTCGTCCAGGTCCCGGATGTCCGCCATGATCGGGTGCGTGGAGGGGAGCTGGTCCTGCCGGTAGGCCCAGGTCTTCATGGAGTTGGCGAACGTGGTCCAGGAGTGCGGCCACCTGGAGCCCTCGGCGTCCGCCTGGCAGGCGATCGAGGTGTAGGTGGCGAACGACTCGTTGAGCCAGAGGTCGTTCCACCACTCCATCGTGACGAGGTCGCCGAACCACATGTGGGCCAGCTCGTGCAGGATGGTCTCGGCCCGCACCTCGTACGCCGCGTCCGTCACCTTGGAGCGGAAGACGTACTGGTCGCGGATGGTGACCGCGCCCGCGTTCTCCATCGCACCCGCGTTGAACTCGGGGACGAAGAGCTGGTCGTACTTGGCGAACGGGTAGGCGTAGGCGAACTTCTCCTGGAACCAGGCGAAGCCCTGCCGGGTGACGGCGAAGATCTCGTCCGCGTCCAGGTACTCCGCGAGCGAGGGGCGGCAGTAGATGCCGAGCGGGACGGTCTGGCCGTCCTTCTCGTAACTGCTGTGCACGCTGTGGTACGGGCCGGCGATGAGCGCCGTGATGTACGTGGAGATGCGCGGCGTCGGCTCGAACGCCCAGACGTCGTCCCTCGGCTCGGGCGTCGGGGAGTTGGAGACGACCGTCCAGCCGGAGGGGGCCTTCACGGTGAACCGGAACGTGGCCTTCAGGTCCGGCTGCTCGAACGAGGCGAACACCCGCCGGGCGTCCGGGACCTCGAACTGCGTGTACAGGTAGACCTGCTCGTCGACCGGGTCGACGAACCGGTGCAGGCCCTCGCCGGTGTTGGTGTACGAGCAGTCGGCGACGACCTTCAGCTCGTTGGCGCCCTCGCGCAGGTGCGGCAGCCTGATCCGCGCGTCGCGGAAGACGGCGGCCACGTCCAGGTCCTTGCCGTTCAGCACGACCTCGTGGACGGCCGGGGCGACCAGGTCGATGAAGGACTCCGCGCCCGCCTCGGCGCAGTCGAAGCGCACGGTGGTCACGGACCGGTAGGAGCCGCCCTCCCGCGCTCCGGAGAGATCGAGGTCGATCTCGTACGCGTCCACGGTCAGCAGGCGCGCCCGCTCCTGTGCCTCTTCGCGGGTCAGATTCGTGCCAGGCACGCGGTCATCTCCTAGGGTGCGACTTGATATGCGGCGTTTTCGGCCATCCTTCCACGGACCGCGCCCCCCGCGCGATCTCCGTCTCCCGTGCCGCCGGGGGAGGACGCCCCCTGCGCCGGCGGGCACGCGGAGGGGCGGCCACCGGACACCGGTGGCCGCCCCTGCTCCGTCCGCGTACGGCGGCGGGTCAGCCCTTCAGCTCGGCCGCCACCAGCTCCGCGATCTGCACGGCGTTCAGCGCCGCGCCCTTGCGGAGGTTGTCGCCGGAGACGAAGAGCGCGAGACCGTTCTCGACCGTCTCGTCCACCCGGATGCGGCCCACGAAGGAGACGTCCTTGCCGGCCGCCTGGAGCGGGGTCGGGATCTCCGAGAGCTCGACGCCCTCGGCGTCCTTCAGCAGCTCGTACGCGCGCTCGACGGCGATCGGCCGGGCGAAGCGGGCGTTGATCTGGAGGGAGTGGCCGGAGAAGACCGGGACCCGCACGCAGGTGCCGGAGACCTTCAGCTCCGGGATCTCCAGGATCTTGCGGGACTCGTTGCGGAGCTTCTGCTCCTCGTCCGTCTCGAACGAGCCGTCGTCCACGATCGAGCCGGCCAGCGGGACCACGTTGAAGGCGATCGGGCGGCGGTAGACGGTCGGCTCGGGGAAGGCCACGGCCTCGCCGTCGTGGGCGAGCTTGTCGGCCTCGGCGACGACCTTGGCGGCCTGGCCGTGCAGCTCGGCGACGCCGGCGACCCCGGAGCCGGAGACCGCCTGGTAGGAGGCGACGGTCAGCGCCTGGAGGCCGGCCTCGTCGTGCAGCGGGCGCAGCACGGGCATCGCGGCCATGGTGGTGCAGTTCGGGTTGGCGATGATGCCCTTGGGGCGGACCCGGACCGCGTGCGGGTTGACCTCGGAGACGACGAGGGGGACCTCGGGGTCCTTGCGCCAGGCGGAGGAGTTGTCGATCACGACGGCGCCCTGGGCCGCGACCTTCTCGGCCAGCGCCTTGGAGGTCGCGCCGCCGGCGGAGAACAGGACGATGTCCAGCCCGGTGTAGTCGGCCGCGGAGGCGTCCTCCACGGTGACGTCCGTGCCCTTCCAGTCGATCGTGGAGCCCGCGGACCGGGCGGAGGCGAACAGCCGCAGCTCGTCGACCGGGAACCCGCGCTCGGCCAGGATTGTGAGCATGACAGTGCCGACCTGACCGGTGGCGCCGACGATTCCGACCTTCACGAGGACTCCTTGGGTGTGTGCGTCTGGGTGGTCCGCTTGGCGCTCCATGATGCGTATGTCCTGGCCCACCTTGTCCAATCCATTGTCCGACCTGCGGGCTCTCCGTCCGGGGGCCGCAGGTTCTGCCGTGCCCGCGTGCCGGGAGCAGAACATCTTCGACGCGGCGGGCGGGCTGTGACGAGGGACACGCACGGCGGGGCAGGGGCTCGTGAGAGCGCCTGCCCCGCCGTCGTTCGGGTGGGTTCCGCTACGGCGCGACCTTGCCGATCACGACGCTGCCGGCGCCCGCGGCGGTGCCGCGGGAGTTGACCAGCCGGACCTCGCCGAAGAACTGCCGGCCCTCGGGGGCGGCCCCGGCGACCACGACCTCCGCGCCGACCCGCGCCGACGCGCCGTTGGCCAGGTCCACGGTCTTCGCGGCGTCGACCTTGATCGTGCCGAGCGACGCCGCGTAGTACACGTCGCGGTAGTCGTACGCGGTGCTCCCGGAGGGGACCGAGTAGCCGTCGACGACGATCGTGTACGTGCCCGCGGCGGGCTTGACCAGGCTGACCGACTCCTCGGAGCCGGCGGTGGTCGAGCTGCCGACCTCCGTCGCGCCCCGGAAGACGTACAGGTCGACGTCGGCGTTGGCGTCCGAAGTGCCCCCGACGGCGACGTCGAGCTTCTCGACGCCCGCGCCGATGGTCACCGTGGTCTGCTGCGACTGGCCCGTGGAGATGGTCGGCCGGGCCACCTTGGCCGAGCCCAGCGAACCGCCGGCGAGCTTGCCGCGCAGCGCCGCCGCGGTGTTGGTGACCTTCCAGTCCACCGCCGCCGGAGCGCCGATCTTCGCCTCGGCGATGGTCTGCACCGCCGGGTCGAAGGTGACGCCGAGCAGCGAGACGTCCAGCTTGTACGGGTTGTCCAGCAGCGGCGACGTACGGCGCGACTCGACCTCGATCTCCCACACGCCGGGCTGCGGGTCCTTGTAGGAACGCGCGTCCGGGCGGCAGGTGTTGGCCGGGTACTCGTAGTTCGCGTAGCAGTTGACCGTGGAGGTCGGGTCGACCGGCGTCCCGTACGGGTGCAGGGCGACGAACCGGGTCTGGCTGCCCGAGCGCAGTGCGCTGAGGGCGACCTCGAGGGTCTTCGCGCCCTCCGGCACGTCGACGAAGTACGACGTGGTGCCGTTGCGCCGGACCGAGCCGGACGCCTTGACGGCGTAGCCGGGCTGCTCCAGCTCCTGCGCGACCACGACCGTGGTCATGATCTGGTGGTCCACCCCGGCGGTCTTCTTGTCGTCGACCTGGAGGATGGCGCTGTGCACCCCGGCGGCCGGGGCCTGCGCCCTGACCTTCACCTTGACCGGCTCGTCCAGCGGCAGCGAGACGTACTGGGGGCTGCTCAGCTCGAACGCGCCGCCGTTGTTCTTCCACGACAACCGGTGCTGGACCGGGCGGTCCGGGCCGGTGGTGCGGGTGACGACGACGTCGTAGACCTTGCTCTCGCCGGCCTTCAGGCCGCCCTCGCGGTCGTAGAGGCCGGTGCCGAAGCCCGGCTCCTTGAGCGCGAAGTCGATCGCGGTGTCGACCGGGGCCTTCACCGAGAACTCGTGGGCGGGCGTGCCCTGCTTGGCGATCTGCTTCCACGCCTTGACGATGTCGATCAGCCCGGAGCCCTGGACGTGCGCGGGCACGTCCTCGATGTGGGAGGCGGTGCTGGTCAGCGCAGAGCGCAGGTCGGCCGGGGGCAGTTCGATGCCCTTCTGCTTCGCGGCCGACAGCAGCAGCGCCGCGGCGCCCGCGGCCTGCGGGGAGGCCATCGAGGTGCCCTGGAGCATGGAGTAGCCGGCCGGCAGGGCGTAGCCCGCCTCCTTGACCGGACCGCCCGGCGCCCACGTCTGGGTGGTGTTGATGGCCGCGCCCGGAGCCGAGAGGACCGGCGCGAAGCCGCCGTCCTCACGCGGACCGCGCGAGGAGAACGGCAGCATGTCGTACTTCTTGGTGACCTTGGAGCCGTAGTTGGCGGCCCAGGTCTCCCGGGAGATCGACGCGCCGACCGAGATCACGTGGTCGGCGAGCGCGGGGTCGCCGATGGTGTTCAGCCCCGGACCGCTGTTGCCGGCGGAGATGACGAGCTGCACGCCGTAGATGTCGACCAGGCGCTTGTACAGCTCGGCGCGGGCGTTGTTGCCGTCGTTCAGCGGCGGCAGGCCGCCGATCGACATGTTGACGATGTCGACGCCGCGGTTGACGACGAGGTCGATCATGCCCTCGGTCAGCGCGATGTTGGTGCAGCCGCCCGACCAGGTGCAGGCGCGCGAGGAGACGATCTTGGCGCCGGGGGCGGCACCGTCCATCTCGCCGCCGAACAGGCCGTTGGCCGCGGTGATGCCCGCGACGTGCGTCCCGTGCGAGCCCTCGATGACGCCGATGTTGACGAAGTCGGCCTTGTCGCCCGCCGCGTTGTGGACCACGTTCCTGCGGGTCTCGACGACGAACGGGATGCGCTCGACGACCTCGGTGCGCGGGTCGTCCTCGCCGAAGTGGGAGACCTGGAACTTCTCCTTGTACGGCTTGAGGGCCGTGTCGTCGGTGAAGTCCGCGTTCTCGTTCAGGTCGACCCGCGTGGCGCCGGTGACCGGGTCGTACAGCACGCCCCAGACGTCGGTGGTGTCGCCGTCGCGGTTGAGGTCGCCCGCCATGTCGCCGCCGGTGGTGGCCGCCTCCCCGAACGTGGCGAACCGGTACGAGCCCGCGGGCGCCGCGTAGGTCTTGCCGCCGGAGGTGAACGTCGGGCCGGTGACGGCCTGGTCCATCCGCAGCCAGGTGCCGTCGGCGTCGGTGACCGGGTCGGTCGCGGTCACCCAGTCGACGATCTTGCGCTCGCCGGTGGTGGTCTTCCGCAGGGCCGGGTGGCCGAGGTCGACGCCGGAGTCCAGGACGCCGATGGTGATCCCGCGGCCGTCGGCCTCCGGGTGCTTCTCGACGAAGTCCACCGCGCCCGTCTCGAACGACGGGTTGTACGGGTTCTTCGCCGGCGTCGTCCTGTCCGGCGCCGGGTAGTCGCCCGTGGCCCTGGCCGGCTTCGCCGCGGCGGCCCGGTCGCCCGCGGGCGTCGGGTCGTCCAGCTTGATCTCCTGCTTGAGATCGATGCCGAGGACGGACGTGAGCTTGGAGGCCGCCTTGATGGTGGCCTCGGCGGTGCGGGTCGGGACCGTCGCCCGGACGTAGCCGAGCCGGTCGTAGGTCCGACCCGGCAGGGACCCCTTGACGGCGTCCAACTGCGCGGCGACCTGCTCGGTGGCCCCCGGCGTGGTGGCGACCATCAGGGTGACGTTCTTCTCGCCCTTGGCCTCGGCCCTGGCCAGCAGGTCCGCGTCGGCCTCGCCGAGCTTGTCGCCCGGACCGCTCGCGGCGGCCGGCTTGACCGGGGCCGGAGCCGGGTCCTCGGCCGCGAAGGCCGGAGCGGCTCCGGAGGCGGCGAGTGCGGCCGCGAGGCCCGCCGCGGCCGCGATACGCGCCGCGCGTCTGGCCCCGGTTATGGAGCCGGGGGATTCCTTGGTCATCAGCACCCCTGCAAGTGAAAGAGAGAGTCCGGAATTCGGTACCGGATGACCGCTCAGCTTGTCGTAAATGACAGAGGTTTGTGGAGGGTTGACGAAGACGAGTCAGGTGCATGGCAGAAATCCGCCACGAGGCGCGATACGTCACGGGGGACGAACGAGGCGAAAGCGCACGGGCGGAGCGACGGCCGGGGGCCATCGGGCCGGGCCCGCTGGGTCGTACCGGCTCCACCGGGCCGGTCCGGCAGCACCGGGCCGGTCGGGCAGCACCGGGCCTGTCCGGCTCCACTGGGCTCCACCGGGCCGGTCGGGCAGCACCGGGCCTGTCCGGCTCCACTGGGCTCCACCGGGCCGGTCCGGCTCCACTGGGCTCCACCGGGCCGGTCCGGCTCCACTGGGCCGATCCAGCCCCATCGGACCCGGTCCAGTCCCACCGGGCCGTGCCAGGACTCGCCGGCCCGGTCCTGCCTTCGCCAGCCCGGACCGGCCTTCACCGGCTCGGACCGCGCCTCGGACCGCCTTCACCGTCTCGGACCTGCCCTCACCGGCCCGGACCTGCCCTCCCCGGCTCGGACCGGCCCTCCCCGGCCCGTCTCCGGCTCCACCGTGCAGCCCCACCCCCCCTCAGCGCGGCGCGATCACCAGGTACGCGGCCGGTTCCCGGTCGTTCGCCGCCATCAGCGCCGTACGCACCACCGCGGCCTGCTGGCCCGCCGCCTCGCGGAGCTTCCTCGGGGCCAGGGGGACGACCGTGACCCCGAGCCGCTCCAACCGGTCCCGCCGGGCGCCGTCCGCCAACCACCGCGGGCCCTCCGCGTACGCCGGGGCGCGCCGCCCCCGCTCCGGCGCGCCGAACCGGGGAGCCGGGACGTCCAGCTCGACCGCGACGGCCTGTTCCGGCCAGTACGCGTCGACCCCGCCCACCTCCGGCCCGTCCGGCAGCCGCAGCTCCACGTTCCACAGCGGCTCCGGCAGCCCGTGCTCGCGCACCATCGCGTACAGCCGCGCCTCCGCGGCCGACCGCCCCTCGGCCAGCAGCACGTCCACCGCACCCGCCACGGCCGGCCGCCCCAGCAGCTTCGCCGCGCCCAACTCCCGTACCAGCGGAACCGGGTCGCTGTGCCCGCCGCGCACGGCCTCGGTCAGCAGCCGCCGTACGAGCGCCGGATCGCCCAGCCCCGCCACCGCGTCGGCCAACGCCCGCTCGACCGGGGCGACGGGCATCCCCGCCAGCCGCACCGGGGCCGGCAGCGCGGAGGCCCGCACCACCTCCACGAACCGGGTGGACCGCAGCCGCCGGGTGCGCGGCACCAGGACCTCGACGCGGGGCAGCGCCTCCGGGTCCGGCGCCGCCACGAAGCCGTGCAGCGCGAGCGCCGCCAGCCCGGTGACCATCGCCTCGCCGTACCCCGCGCCCGACGGCTCCGGGGACGCGCGCCGGGAGGAGGCCGGCGGGCGGCCCGCGTACAGCAGGGCGCCGCGCAACCGCTCCTGGCCGCTCGGCGCGCCCCTGTGCAGCAGGAAGACCCCCGGCAGCAGGTGCTGCCAGGGGCCGCCCGGCAGGCACCGGGCCGACGCCTGCGAGGCCAGGACGCCCCGCGCCCGGAGCTGGGCGGCGGACAGGACGCGGTGCGTCACGTCCCGGAGGTCGTGCGAGGGGTGGGGCGGGAGGGGGGTGTTCTGGGTCATGTCCGGCAGTCTCCCGCCGTCCGGGCGCGCCCCGGCCGCTGTTACACGTCCGTCGACGATTCCGGACAACACCGCCCCGAAGGGCAGATGTTCGACAGCCGCAAAGGCCCGTCACGCCGGATTCGCACCGGCAGGCGCACCGGGCAGGTGTGCGAGCGCCGCGCGCGCCGCGCGCACACCGAGCCCGTGCGCCCCGGTCAGACCGCCTCCTGCGCCCGCCGGTCGCACTCCTGGCCGCGCAGCGCCCGCGCGAGATCGTCCCGCGCCTCCAGCACCAGCCGGCGCAGCGCCGGAGCGGCGTCCGGGTGCTCGCCCAGCCAGGCGTCCGTCGCCGCCAGGGTCCGCGGACCGTCCTGGAGACCGGGGAACATCCCCCGCACCACGTGCATACCGATCTGGATGGACCGCTCCGCCCAGACCCGCTCGATCGCCGCGAAGTACCGGTCCGCGTACGGGGCCAGCAGCTCGCGCTGCGAGGGCTGGTCGAAGCCCGCGATCGTCGCCTCGACCAGCGCGTTGGACAGCGCGTCCGACTCCACGACGTCCGCCCACGCCCGGTCCTTCACCGCCTGCGACGGCCGCGAGGCCAGGCACCGTACGTGGTGGCGCTTGCCGGACGCGGTGTCGTCGCGGGCCAGCTCGGCGTCGATGGCCGCCTCGTCGGCCACCCCGTGCGCGGCCAGCGGGGAGAGGAGGGCCCAGCGCAGCTCCTGGTCGACGTCGAGGCCGTCGACGCGGTCCGTGCCCGCCAGCAGCCCGCCCAGCAGCGGGAAGTCCTCCTCGCGGGAGGCGACCGCCGCGAAGAAGCGCGCCCAGGTCAACTGGTGCTGGCTGCCCGGCTCCGCGAGCCGCAGCTCGCGCAGCGCGCCCTCGGCCAGCGCCCGGCCGCCCTCCTCGCGCCACTCGGGGGCGGCGTAGTGCACCAGCGCCGACCGCGCCCAGGCGTGCAGCATCTGGAGGACCCCGATGTCGCTCTCCCGCCCGGCGTGCGCCAGCACCAGGGCGACGAAGTCGCGGGCCGGCAGCAGCGCGTCGCGGGTCAGGTTCCACAGCGCCGACCAGCACAGGGCGCGGGCCAGCGGGTCCGCGATGTCGCCCAGGTGGTCGCGGAGGGTGGCCAGGGACGCGTCGTCGAAGCGGACCTTGCAGTACGTGAGGTCGTCGTCGTTCACCAGGATCAGGTCGGGCCGCTCGGCCCCGGCCAGCGACTCCACCACGGTCCGCTCCCCGGCCACGTCCGCCTCGGCGCGCGTGTACCGGGTCAGCCCGCCCTCGGGC
Organism: Streptomyces sp. NPDC041970; assembly: GCF_055588985.1. Classification (NCBI taxonomy): domain Bacteria; kingdom Bacillati; phylum Actinomycetota; class Actinomycetes; order Kitasatosporales; family Streptomycetaceae; genus Streptomyces; species Streptomyces sp. NPDC041970. Next base: position 47,156 of record NZ_JBVJCD010000018.1, on the reverse strand, counting down.
GTGCGCCGGTACAGGCCGACCGCGACCCGGTGCGGGCGCAGCTCGGGGTGGGAGGCGGCGGCCTCCTGGACCACGGCCAGCTCGGTCAGCCTCCCGGCCTCGTCGTACGCGGCGACGGGGGTCAGCGCGTTGAGGCCGGCGGTCTGGAGCCACGCGCGGGACCAGGCCGTCATGTCGCGCCCGGAGGTCTCGGCGAGCACCGAGAGCAGGTCGCCCAGCCGGGTGTTGCCGTAGGCGTGGCGCTTGAAGTAGCGCCGCGCGCCCTCCAGGAACGCGTCCCGGCCCACGTACGCCACCAACTGCTTGAGCACGGAGGCGCCCTTGGCGTACGTGATGCCGTCGAAGTTCAGCTTGGCGTCCTCCAGATCGCGGATGTCGGCCGTGATCGGGTGCGTGGAGGGGAGCTGGTCGGCCCGGTAGGCCCACGCCTTGCGGTTGTTGGCGAAGGTGATCCAGCCGTTGGTGAAGCGGGTCGCCTCGACCATCGAGAAGGTGCCCATGAAGTCCGCGAAGGACTCCTTCAGCCACAGGTCGTCCCACCACTCCATGGTGACCAGGTCGCCGAACCACATGTGCGCCATCTCGTGCAGGATGACGTTGGCGCGCCGCTCGTAGGCGGCCGAGGTGACCTTGCCGCGGTAGATGTACTCCTCGCGGAAGGTGACCATGCCCGGATTCTCCATGGCCCCGAGGTTGTACTCGGGCACGAACGCCTGGTCGTACTTCCCGAAGGGGTACGGGTAGTCGAAGTGGTCGTGGAAGAAGTCCAGGCCCTGCTTGGTGACGAGGAAGACGTCGTCCGCGTCGAAGTGGCGGGCCAGCCCCTTGCGGCACATCGCGCCGAGCGGGATCTCCAGCTTGGTGCCGTCGTCCAGGGTGCGGGTGTAGTGGTCGCTCACGTAGTGGTACGGACCGGCGACGACGGCGGTGATGTACGTCGAGATCGGCTGCGTCGGCTCGAACCGCCACTCCTCGCCCTCGTGCTCCTCCTCCGCCCCGTTGGACCAGACCCGCCAGCCCTCGGGCGCGGTCACCCGGAAGCGGAAGGGGGCCTTGAGGTCCGGCTGCTCGAAGTTGGCGAAGACGCGGCGGGCGTCGGCCGGCTCGTACTGCGTGTAGAGGTAGACCTCGCCGTCCTCCGGGTCGACGAAGCGGTGCATCCCCTCGCCGGTCCGGCTGTACGCGCAACGCGCGTCGACCACGAGGACGTTCTCGCCCTCCAGCAGCCCGTCCAGCGCCACGCGGGTCCCGTCGAAGACGGCGGCCGGGTCCAGCGCCGTGCCGTTCAGCGTCACCGCGTCCACGGCCGGGGCCACCAGGTCCGCGAAGGTCGAGGCGCCCCCGCGGGCCGACCGGAACCGGATCGTGGTCAGCGAGCGGAAGGTCCGCGGGCCGCCCTCCCCGTCGCCGCCCTCGGGCCCGCCGACGGCGGACCGCAGGTCCAGAGCGATGTCGTAACCGTCGACGGTCAGCAGCTCGGCCCTGCGCTGGGCCTCGTCGCGGGACAGGTTTTCTCCGGGCACGGGCACTCCTTCGTGACGCGCGTCATGTGTCGTGTTCGAACCCATTGATCCTTGCACGCGTCCCCGGATGTCCGACGTCCGGGAATGGCCGGCCCCTCGGCGCGGTTTCCCCCCACAGTCGCAACACGCCTTTCAGAGGAGACTCATGTCCGAGAACACCCCGGCGAACGGCAAGACCCCGGTCGACTTCTGGTTCGACCCGCTCTGCCCCTGGGCGTGGATGACCTCGCGCTGGATGCTGGAAGTGGAGAAGGTCCGTGACGTCGAGGTCCGCTGGCACGTGATGAGCCTGGCCGTGCTGAACGAGGACAAGTTGGACGAGCTGCCCGCGGAGTACCGCGAGATGCTGGAGACCAAGGCCTGGGGCCCGGTCCGGGTCGTCGTCGCCGCCCGGCAGAAGCACGGCGACGAGGTCGTCGGCCCCCTCTACACCGCGCTCGGCACCCGCTTCCACAACAACGGCGAGGGCCCCACCCCCGAGGCCGTCGCCGCCGCCCTCCAGGACGTCGGCCTCCCGGCCGAGCTGGCCGAGTACGCCGACTCCGACGCCTACGACACCGAGCTGCGCGCCTCCCACCAGGAGGGCATCGACAAGGTCGGCCAGGAGGTCGGCACCCCGGTCATCGCCGTCCCCGGCGCGGACGGCGAGCAGATCGCCTTCTTCGGCCCCGTCGTCACCCCCGCCCCCAAGGGCGAGGACGCGGCGAAGCTCTGGGACGGCACGCTGCTGGTCGCCTCCATCCCCGGCTTCTACGAGATCAAGCGGACCCGCACGCAGGGCCCGATCTTCGACTGACCCGCCCGCTCCGACCGGCCCCGCGCGCCCGCGCGGGGCCGGTCGCGCGTCAGCCGCCGCCCCGGCGCGGGGCGGAGACCCCCGGCAGACCGGCCAGTCCGGCGAGGCGGCGGCGCAGGCCGAGGTGCGAGGGGGCGAGGCCCGCGAGGCTCTTCTTGGTCCGGTCGGTCACGGCCGTGGGGAGGAGGGCGTTGGAGGCCACGCTGAACCGCGCCGCCGCCCCCGCCCGGTAGCAGGCCCTGGGCCGGGCGGCTCCCAGCGCCCGGACGATCGCCGCGGCGGCGACGTCGGGGCCGCGGTAGCGCTCGGGGCGGCGCAGGGCGGCCGCGGTGGCGCCGTAGCTGGCGGTGAAGCGGTCGCTGACGACGCTGGGCTCGCGCAGGGCGCGCGCGGCCTGCTCCAGGAGCGCCGTGGTGTGGAAGCCGGGCTCGACCAGGACGACGTGGACGCCCAGAGCGGCGTTCTCCATGCGCAGCGCGTCGGTCAGCGCCCGCAGGGCGAACTTGCTGGCGCAGTACCAGCCGTTGAGCGGCAGGGACACCCGCCCGCCCATCGACGCCACGTTGACGATGCGGCCCTCGCCCCGGTCCCGCATCCCCGGCAGGACCAGCCGGGCGATCCGGGCCGGGGCGTGCACGTTGACGTCCATGACCCTCCGCGCGTCGGCCTCGGTGACGTCCTCGACGGCCCGAGGGGTGACGATGCCGGCGTTGTTGACCACCGCCCACGGGCCGCCGCCGGTGTCCTCGGCGATGCCGGCGAAGACCTCCCGGCAGGCGTCGGGGTCCGTCAGCTCCAGCGCGACGGTGCGCAGGCGCGCCCCGCGCTCCTGGGCGTACGCGGCCAGTTTCTCCGCCTTCTCCGGGGTGCGGGCGGTGCCGATGACGTCGTACCCGGCCCTTGCCAGCAGCAGTGCGGTCGCCAGCCCGATGCCGCTGCCGGCCCCGGTGACCACGACACTTCGTCCCATGGTGCGTCCTCGTCCGTACGGGGGCCCGGCGCGGACCGGGCCCGGATGGTCGCGGCGGCCGGCGGGGGCGGTCACGCGCCGGTGAAGATCAGGGCGGCGTTCTGGCCGCCGAACCCGAACGAGGTGCTCAGGGCCGCGCGCATACGGTGCGGGCGCGGGATCTTGGCGACGACGTCCAGGTCGATGCGGCTGTCGACGGCGTCGAGGTTGGCCGTCGGCGGGATCTGCTGGTGCTTCAGCGTCAGGACGGTCAGGGCGGCCTCGATGGCCCCGGCGCCGGCGATGGAGTGGCCCAGCACCCCCTTGTTGGCCGTCACCGGCGGCGGCGACCCGAAGACCGTGCGCAGCGCGCGTGCCTCGGAGAGGTCGTTGAGCTCCGTGGAGCTGCCGTGGGCGTTGACGTGGTCGATGTCGGCGGCGTCCAGCCCGGCGGAGGCGAGTGCGGCGCGGATGGTGCGGGCCGCGCCGCTGCCGTCGGGGGTCGGGGCGGTGGAGTGGTGGGCGTCGCAGCCCAGCGCCCCGCCGGCCAGGTAGGCGTGCACGGGCGCGCGGCGGGCACGGGCGTGCTCCGCGCGCTCCAGGACCAGCACCGCGGCCCCCTCGGAGAGGACGAAGCCGTCGCGGTCGGCGTCGAAGGGGCGGCTGGCCGCCTCCGGCGCCTGGTTGCGGCGGGAGAGGGCCCGCAGCTTGTCGAAGCCGGCGGACGCCAGGGGGGAGCAGGCGGAGTCGCTGCCGCCGGCCACCACCACGTCGCAGGTGTCGGAGCGCAGCAGGTCGCGGGCGAGGCTGATGGCGGAGGAGCCGGAGGCGCACGCGGTGCTGACGCAGAATCCGGGGCCCTGGGCCCCGAGGTCGAGACTGACCTCGCCGGCCGCCATGTTGGCCGAGCCGCCGGGGATCGTCGTGGGCGAGATGCCCTGGGGCCGGTTGTCGAACAGCTTCCGCCACGCCGTGCCGTTGGTCGCGGTGCCGCCGCTGGCTCCGATGACCACGCCCAGCCGCGTCGGCTCGACCGTGCCGCGCTTCAGCCCCGCGTGGACGGCCGCCTCCCGCGCGGCGGCCAGGGCGAACTGGATGAAGCGGTCCATGCGCCAGGTGTAGTTGGGCCCGAGGACGTGCTCGGGGCGGAAGGCGTCCGCCCGGCAGGAGAAGGTGACGGCGAGGCCCTGGAGCCGTGCGTCGTACGAGGCGGTCCCCAGGCCCTCGCTGACGCACTCCCAGGTGGACGCGGTGTCGTGTCCCCCGGCGGTCACCATGCCCAGCCCGGTCACCGCCACGGCCGAGGTGCTCATACGGCGGCCGGCCCGGTCATCGCGGCGCTCCTGGACGCGTCCGGTTGCACGCTCTGGAGGAAGTCGGCGACCTCGGAGAGGGTGGGGTTGTCCCGCAGCGCGGTGATGTCGTCGGGCATGTGCAGGTGGTGCTCGTCCTCCAGGACGGTCAGCAGCTCCAGCATGGCGATGGAGTCGACCTCCAGCTCCTCCAGCCGGGTGCCGGGCCCGAACGCGCCGGCGGTCTTGCCGAAGTGGTCGGTGAGGGTGGTGACGAGCAGGGTCAGCATGGGGGACACGGCGGAGGTCCTTCCGAGAGGGGGCGGGCGGGCGTCAGAGGCGGGGTGCGCGCAGCGGGCCGGTGTTCTGGACCACGACGCAACTGGCGGTCATGCCGGTGCCGAGGGAGAGCAGCAGGGAGAGCGGGGCCTTCGGCGCGTGCCCGGCGGGCGGCTCCGCGGCGTGCAGGGTGGCGAGGTCGGCCAGCAGGTCGCCGGAGCCCAGGTGGCCGGCGCCCTGCCCGATGGCGCTGACCTTCACCCGCAGCGGGGGCGGCAGCGCGGGGAGGACCGCCGCCCGCAGGAACGGCTGGCCCAGGCGCGGTAGGTGCACCGTCGCGATGGACGGGTCGTCCGGCCCCGTGTCGATGTCCTCCAGCGCCCGGCGGATCACGGCGCCGATGAGGCGACGCATCTCCCACGCGTGCGCCAGGTGCTGCTTGACGGTGTCCCTCGCCGCCGTCTCCCGGGCCTCCGGCGCCGGGTCCGCCGGCAGCGCGAGGGTCCCGCGCGAGGCCACGGACCGGATGAGGAGCCGGCCGGGCACGACCCGGCTCAGCACCACCGCCGCCGCGCCGTCCTCCAGCGCGACCCCCTCGCCGGTGGCGCTGGTCCAGTGCTCGGCGGGCAGGTCGGCGAAGGAGTCGGCGGCTGCCACCACGGCGTGCTCCAGGGCGGGGTCGGCCATCATCCGGGCCACGGCGTGCTCGATCCCGGCCGCTCCGCCGCACGACATCTGCTGCACGCCCAGGACGGTCGCGTGCACCGCACCGCACGCCCGCGCGAGGTGGAAGGGGGCCAGCCGCCACTCGTCGCCGTTGTCGAAACCGGACGCGAGGACCAGCAGCTCCACGTGCTCGGGCTTCAGGCCCGCCTGGTCGAGCGCGGCGAGGGTCACCCGCCGCGCCATCCGCGGGCCGCTCAGCCCCCGCTCCCCGCCGCGTGCGGAGGGCTCCGCGCCACCGCCGCCCGGCCGGCCCGGAGGCGCGTGCACCAGGCCCGGCAGCAGTTGCCCGGCCCCGGCGACGCCGATCGCCTCGACGACCTTCATCGGCGGCCTCCCGCGTGCTCGCGCCGGGGCGAGGCAGTGACCGGGTTCGGCATGGGGGTGTCCTTACGCGACGGTTGGGGCTGGTGGGGGAGAGGCGCGGTGCGGCGCTGCCATGGACCGCTAGGGATCGCGGGGCTCGGGCAGGGGGGCGGCCGCCCGCTCCGCCGCCAGGCGGGCGCGGCGTTCGTCGAAGCGCGCGGCGGCCCCGGCGAGGTCCTCCACGTACCGCGTGATCCGGTCGCGGGCGATCTCGCCCGCGGCGGAGAGGCCCGGCGACTGCCACACGCGCAGGTGGCGCAGGAGGGGGAGGAGGACGTCCCGGTGGTGCACCCCCTGGTCGTAGATGCCGGCCACCGCCACGTGCACGGTGAGGCGGCGGAAGCCGGGCATCTCGGCGCCGGGCATACGGAAGGAGGTGACGGCCTCGGCCAGGGCGCACATCGCCTGGTCGGGCCAGCGTTCGAGCGCGGCGGCGAACAGGTCGCGGTAGAAGAGCATGTGCAGGTTCTCGTCCACCGCGATGCGCGACAGCAGCAGGTCGCAGACCGGATCGCCGCTCTGGCGGCCGGTGTTGCGGTGCGACACGCGGGTGCCCAGCTCCTGGATCATGAGGTACGCCGCGTTCGCCAGCAGGTCGTCGTGGTGGTGCGGGGTGAACCCGCGGCTCAGATGGGCCATCCGCGAGCGTTCCAGGACGAGCGGGTCGACGCACCGCGAGGCGTGGACGTAGGCGCGCATCGCCGTCGCGTGCCGGTCCTCCTCCGCGGTCCACCGGTGCAGCCAGGCCCCCCACGCGCCGTCCTGGCCCAGCTCCTGGGCGACGGCGTGGTGGTAGGAGGGCAGGTTGTCCTCGGTGAGCAGGCCGACCAGCAGGGCGCTGCGCACGGGCGCGGACAGGTCCGACTGGGTCTCCTCCCACGGCTCGCCCCCCAGCGGGCCGTCGAAGTCCCGGCCGCGCCCCCACGGCACGTAACTGTGGGGGAGCCAGTCGGTGACGCGGTCCAGGTGGCGCGACAGGAGCTGCTCGACGACGGGTTCCAGTTCGCGCAGAAGGCTCCGCGGTCCGACCGCGCCGTCGGCGAGGGAGTGCTGACTCATCGGCCTGCCCTGGTTCGTGAGGTGCTGCGGCGTGACCGCTGGTGAAGGGGACGAAGCCCCGGCCGCAGCGCGCTCGGCGCGCCGTGGTGGACGGGTCCATGGCCTCAACGACCGCTCCGGCGGCCGTGACACGCTCCGGGGCGGTGATCGGCCCGTATCGGTGATCCCGGTCCGCGCGCTTGACGTCCGGGCGTCGCGCCGGCCGGACGCGCGGCGCGCGGACAGGGGAGAGCCCCCGCGAGTCACGTCCTCGCGGGGGCTCTCCGTTGTTCCGCCTGCCGGTGTGAAGGGTGAGAAGACGATCACGAGGCAGGACGCGCCGTCCGCCGGAGCGGAGCCGGGGGCGGGGTCAGGGGGCGAGCAGCAGGACGTCCCCGCGCTCCTTGGCGGCGGCGTAGCGCTTCGCCACGTCCTGCCAGTCGACGACCTGCCACATCGCCTCGATGAAGTCGACCTTCTGGTTCTTGTACTGGAGGTAGAAGGCGTGCTCCCAGGCGTCGAAGACGAGGATCGGGACCGAGCCCTGGCCGACGTTGCCCTGGTGGTCGTAGACCTGCTCGACGATGAGCCGGCCGCTGAGCGGCTCGTACGCCAGCACGCCCCAGCCGGAGCCCTGGGTGGTGGCCGCGGCCTTGGTCAACTGGGACTTGAAGCCCGCGAAGGAGCCGAAGGACTCGGCGATCGCGTCGGCGAGGTCGCCCACGCCGTCCGCCGCGAGGGGCTCGCCGCCGCCGTCGCCGGCCATGTTGTGCCAGTAGATCGAGTGCAGGATGTGGCCGGACAGGTGGAAGGCGAGGCTCTTCTGGAGGCCGTTGATCGCGCCCCAGGCCCCCTTCTCGCGGGCCTCCTCCAACTGCTCCAGGGTGTCGTTCGCGCCCTTGACGTACGCGGCGTGGTGCTTGTCGTGGTGCAGCTCGATGATCTGCGGATTGATGACCGGTTCGAGCGCCGCGTAGTCGTACGGGAGTTCCGGGAGCGTGTACGTGGCCATGATGCGAACCCTTCGACTGCTGGGAATGCCGTCCAGTTGTTATTGCAACCTCTATGCAGGAGCAGGCTAGCAGCAGGAGGGGTGGGCGGTGATCGGTCCTTCGGACCAGGACCGGGGACCTGGGCCCCCGCCCTCACCCGTACGGCCCCGTGCGCCCCGGCCGCCGGGGCGTCGTGTGTTTGGGCGCCGCGTTACGGGGGACCCGCCGGAAACGGCCGGACGGCCGTCCGCGACCCGGAACGCGACAGGAGGAGGCGTGCCCCGATGAACGAACATCCCGACCCGGTCTCCGAGGGGACCGCCGGGAGCCCGGCCGCCTCCACGTCCCCGGCCGGCTGGATCGTCCCCCTCCTGGTCGGCGGCGCGGCGGCGGCCCCGCTCATCGGTCCCGTCGGACGGGGCGCCCGCCGCCGGGCGCGCTCGCACGGGACCCTGTCGACCCCCGGCGACCGCCCGCCGAGCGGGCGCGCCCGCCCGCACGGGGAGACCGCGCGGGAGCCGGCCGGCCTCGGCGCCGGCGCACGCCGGACCGCCCACCGACGCGTGGGGCACGGGAACCTCGGCCCCCGCCCCGCACCGCCGGGTCCCCGCCCCTCGCGGGACGAGGGCGGCGCCTTCCGCGGCGGCGGCCCCGGAGCCTGAGCGAGGGCCACGGGGCCCGCGCCCCCACCGCACGCAGCACCCCGCCCCACCGACCAGGAGGACTTGATGGCACCCCCCAACGCCCCCGACGACCGGGACCGCGCACCGCGCGGCCGCGACCCGAAGCTCGCCCCGCCCGTGGCGGACGCCGCGGGCTGGGGCCCGCTCGACGTCCGGGCCGTCGACACCGCGCGGCTGCTGGCCGCCGACGCGGTGCAGAAGGCGGGCCACGGCCACCCCGGCACCGCGATGAGCCTGGCCCCGCTGGCGTACCTGCTGTTCCAGCAGGTGATGCGGCACGACCCGGCCGACGACCAGTGGCTCGGCCGGGACCGCTTCGTGCTGTCCTGCGGCCACACCAGCCTGACCCTGTACGTCCAGCTCTACCTGAGCGGTTACGGCCTGGAGCTGGAGGACCTGAAGGCCCTGCGCACCTGGGGCTCGGCCACCCCCGGCCACCCGGAGTACCGCCACACCCGAGGCGTGGAGATCACCACCGGCCCCCTCGGCCAGGGCCTCGCCTCCGCCGTGGGCATGGCGATGGCGGGCCGCCGGGAGCGCGGGCTGCTGGACCCGGACGCGCCGCGCGGGAGCAGCCCGTTCGACCACCACGTCTACGTCGTCGCCTCCGACGGCGACCTGATGGAGGGCGTGACCTCCGAGGCCAGCTCCCTCGCCGGCCACCAGGAGCTGGGCAACCTGATCCTGTTCTACGACTCCAACCACATCTCCATCGAGGACGACACCGACATCGCCTTCAGCGAGGACGTCGCCGCCCGGTACACCGCGTACGGGTGGCACGTCCAGACCGTCGACTTCACGCGGACCGGCGACTACGTCGAGGACGTCGACGCCGTGCTGGCCGCCGTGCGGGCGGCCAAGGAGGAGACCGGCCGCCCCTCCCTCATCCTGCTGCGCACGATCATCGGCTGGCCCGCGCCCACCAAGCAGAACAGCGGCAAGGCCCACGGCTCCGCGCTCGGGGACGACGAGGTCGCCGCCACGAAGGCCCTGCTCGGCTTCGACCCGGAGGCGGACTTCGCGGTCGACGAGGACGTCCTGCGCCACGCCCGCCAGGTCCGCGAGCGCGGGGCCGAGGCCCACCGCGCCTGGGAGACCGGCTACCAGGAGTGGCGCTCCGCCCATCCCGAGCGCGCCGCGCTGCTGGACCGGCTGCGGGAGCAGCGGTTCCCCCAGGGGTGGACCGACAGCCTCCCCGTCTTCGAGCCCGACCCCAAGGGCATGGCGACCCGCAAGGCGTCCGGCGAGGTGCTGACCGCCCTGGCCCCCGTGCTGCCCGAGCTGTGGGGCGGCTCGGCCGACCTCGCGGGGAGCAACAACACCACGATGGACGGCGAGCCGTCCTTCGTCCCGGAGTCCCGGCAGACGGGCGAGTTCCCCGGCAACCCCTACGGCCGCACGCTCCACTTCGGCATCCGCGAGCACGCCATGGGCTCGATCCTCAACGGCATCGCCCTCCAGAGCCTCACCCGCCCCTACGGCGGCACGTTCCTCATCTTCAGCGACTACATGCGCCCGGCCGTCCGGCTCGCCGCCCTGATGGAGCTGCCGACGATCTACGTCTGGACCCACGACTCCATCGGCCTGGGCGAGGACGGCCCGACCCACCAGCCGGTGGAGCAACTGGCCGCGCTCCGCGCCATCCCCGGCCTCGACGTCGTACGGCCCGCCGACGCGAACGAGACCGCCGTCTGCTGGCGCACGGTCCTGGAGCACCAGGACCGGCCCGCGGGCCTCGCGCTGACCCGGCAGGCGCTGCCCGTGCTGGAGCGGGGCGAGGGCGCGTACGCCCCGGCGCGGGAGGCGGCCCGAGGCGGCTACGTGCTGGCCGACAGCCGGGCCGAGACCCCCGACGTCATCCTCGTCGCGACCGGCTCGGAGGTCCACATCGCCCTGGAGGCGCGCGAACTGCTGGCCGCCGAGGGGCACGACGCCCGCGTGGTCTCCATGCCCTGCCGCGAGTGGTTCGCCGAGCAGCCCTACTCCTACCAGGACGCGGTGCTGCCGCCCGAGGTGCGGGCGCGGGTGAGCGTCGAGGCGGCCGTCGCCCAGGGCTGGCGGGACGTGGTCGGCGACGCGGGCCGCATGGTCAGCCTGGAGCACTTCGGCGCGTCGGCCTCCTACCAGCGCCTCTACGAGGAGTTCGGCATCACGCCCCGCGCGGTGGCCGACGCCGCCCTCGACAGCATCCGGGCGGCGTCCGGACCGGTCCGGCCCGGCGGGGAGCGCTCCGGCGCGGCCCCGACCGAGGGCGGCGCCGGCGACATCGCCTGAGAACCGTCCCGCGCGCCCGACGGGCGCCCTCCGCGCGCACGCGCGGCGGGCGCCCGGCACCGGGCAGCGGACACCACCACCCCTCACCACCCCAGAAGGAGTCCCGTGTCCCCCTCGCAGCCCACCCCCCGCTACACCGTCCCCGGCCTCGACGTCGAGGAGGGGAAGCAGGTCATCGACCTCCTGGTGCCGCGCCTGCACGCGCTCAACGACCTCGCGCTCACCCTCAAGCACATCCACTGGAACGTGGTCGGGCCGCACTTCATCGCCGTCCACGAGATGCTCGACCCGCAGACCGCCGCCGTACGGGACATGGCCGACACCGCCGCCGAACGCATCTCGGCCCTCGGCGGCGAGCCGCAGGGCACACCGGGGGCCCTGGTCGCGGGGCGCACCTGGGACGACTACAGCGTGGGCCGCGCCGACGCCATCGCCCACCTCGGCGCCCTGGACCTCGTCTACACGGGCATCATCGAGGACCACCGCGAGGCGGCGGAGAAGGCCGCCGAGATCGACCCCGTCACCGAGGACCTGCTCATCGAGCACCTGCGCGGGCTGGAGCAGTTCCAGTGGTTCGTCCGGGCCCACCTGGAGTCCAGCTCCGGGACCCTCGCGAACGCCGACGCGGCGACCGAGGAGCAGGCGGCACGGGCCGCCGCGCCCCGCAAGGCGGCCGGGAAGCGCTCGCCGGGCAAGAAGGCGGACGCGCCCGCGGCGGACGAGAAGGCCGCCAAGCGGACGGGCAAGAAGACGGCGGCGGGCCGGCGCACCACCCGCTGACACCGGCCGCGCGGCCGGCCGGCTCCCGGCCGGCCGGTCGCCCGGCTACCGGCGCAGGTCCTCCCTGGCCTGCGCCGCGAGGTCGGGGAAGTCCGTCACGACGGCGTCCACGCCCTGCTCGTAGTGGAAGGCGTACTCGGCGAACGCGTCCCCGAATCCGGTCGGCGCCGTGCCCCTGCGGTACGCGGCGGGGAGGTACTGGTTCTCCGCGCGGAAGGTGTACGCGCCGACCTTCAGGCCCGCCGCGTGCGCGTCCCGCAGCAGCGTGCCGGGCGGGAGCAGCGAGGACTTGTCCGGGCCGATCCACTGCGCGTACGAGGCGATCTCCCGCAGCCCGGCCGGGCTCATCATGTCCCGGTAGGTGACGGCGTGCCCGTACGGGCCGCCGCTCGTGCCGAGCGCCTGCCACAGCGGCAGCCCGAGGCGCGCGGCGGCCACCCGGCGCAGGCTGTCCGGGTCGAACGACTGGACGACGCAGTCGCGGGCGGTCAGCCCGTTGCGGCGGACCACCCGGATCAGCTCCTCCTCCAGCGGCAGCCCGATCGAGCGGAAGTACGCGGGGTGCTTGGTCTCGGGGAACACCGTGATCCGCCGGCCCGCCTCCCGCGACAGGCGCCGGGCCAGGTCGACCACCTCCTGGAAGGTCATCACCCGGCCCCGGCCGTCGAAGACCGTGTTGCGGTCGCGGACCAGCGGCAGCCGCTCGACCGTGCGCAGCGTCCGCAGCTCGCGCAGGGTGAAGTCCTCGGTGAACCAGCCGGTCACCGCCTTGCCGTCGACCGTCCGGGTGGTGCGGCGGTCCGCGAACTCCGGGCGGGCGGCGACGTCCGTGGTGCCGCCGATCTCGTTCTCGTGCCGGACGACCAGGACGTGGTCCTTCGTCGCCACGAGGTCCGGCTCGATCCAGTCGGCCCCGGACCGCACGGCGTAGGCGTAGGCCTCGGCGGTGTGCTCCGGCCGCCAGCCCGCCGCCCCGCGGTGGCCGATGACCAGGGGGCCGGCGGGGCGGCGCGGGCGGTGGCCCGCGGGGGCGGACGCGGCGGCCGGGGCGGTGGCGGCCGCGGTGGCGGCTGCCGTGGCCAGGAGGATCGAACGACGCCGTGGCGCGACGGGCATGGCAGCTCCTTCGGTGGTGGGACCACCACCGAAGCGAGGGCGGATGACGGCCCGGCGTACGCCGCCTGGCCTTGTCATGTCCTCCTGGAACCGTTCGCGCCGCCCCTACGGACGCGGCTCGGGGGCCCCGGCCGCGGTCCGGCCGCGTCGCTGGCGCACCAGTCCGACGACGCTCAGCACGAGGGTCAGCGCACCGGTGGCCAGGAGTTGGTCACGGGTGCCCGGCTGGCGCAGCATCAGCAGGAAGATGCCCGCCATGGCGGCCAGGGCGAGGATGGTCCCCGCGGGGAAGAACCACATCCGCACCACCAGCTTCTCCGGCGCCTCCCGCTCCGTCCGGCCGCGCAGGACGAGCTGGGAGACCGCCGTGAAGATCCACACGACCAGGATCACCGCGCCGATCATGTTCAGCAGCCAGGGGAAGACGTCGTCGGGCCGCCAGTAGCTGAGCAGCACGCACAGGAACCCGAAGACGGAGGAGAAGAGCACGGCGTTGCGCGGCACCCCGGAGGAGATCCGGCCCAGCACCGCCGGCCCCTGGCCGCGGGCGACCAGGGAGCGGGCCATCCGGGAGGCGCCGTAGATGTTGGCGTTCATCGCGGAGAGCAGGGCGATGAGGATGACCACGTTCATGATCTGCGCGGCCCCGCCGATGCCCAGGTGGTCGAGCATCGCGTAGAACGGGCCGACCTCGGCGACCTTCGGGTCGTCCCAGGGGACCAGCGTGACGATGACGGCCATGGAGCCGATGTAGAACACCGCGATGCGCCACATGGCCGTGCGGACCGCCTTCGCCACGCCCCGCACCGGGTCCTCGGACTCGGCCGCGGCGATGGTGACGGTCTCCAGACCGCCGTACGCGAAGACGGAGGCGAGGAGCCCGATGATGAGGCCGTCCATGCCCTTGGGCAGGAAGCCCCCGTCACCGGTGAGGTTGGACAGGCCGGGCGCGTCCGTGTCGGGCAGCAGGCCGAAAATGGCGAGCAGGCCGAGCACCAGGAAGAGCGTGATCGCGCCGACCTTCAGCGCGGCGAACCAGAACTCGAACTCGCCGAAGTTCTTCACGGCGGCGAGGTTGGTCCCGAGGAAGATCACCATGAACAGCGCCACCCACGCCCACTCGGGCGTCCCCGGCAGCCATCCGCCCACGATCTGCGCGGCCCCGATGCCCTCCAGGCCGACGGCGACGCAGAGCAGGAACCAGTAGGACCACCCCGCGGCGAACCCGGCCCACGGGCCGATCGCCCGCTCGGCGTGCACGGAGAAGGAGCCGGAGGCCGGGTTGGCGGCCGACATCTCGCCGAGCATCCGCATCACGAACATGACGAGCAGTCCGGAGACGGCGTACGCGACGACGATCGAGGGCCCGGCTGCGGCGATGCCGGCCCCCGAGCCGACGAACAGCCCGGCGCCGATCACCCCGCCGAGGGCGATCATCGACAGGTGCCGCTGCTTGAGGCCGTGGGCGAGCGCCGAGTCCGCCGACGCGGTGGCCGCGGAGTCGTCGGGGGCGGGAGAGGCGGAGGTCCGGGACATGGACGAACTCTGTTCGGTAGCCGACAGGGGGACGAGCCCACAGTGTGGACAACCCCACCGTTCGCGGGGAACAGACGTCCGCTATGCGAGCACCCGTCTCACACACCGTACGCACACGATCACCGAACGGTGACAGCGGGCCGGCCGGCCCGTCCCGCTCAGCGGCCCCCGGCCCCCGGACCGCGCCCGCTCCGCCCCTCCCGCGCCGCCCGGCCCACCGCCACCAGCAGCACCAGCGCCGTCGCCCCGGTCGACCACAGCACCTGCGGGCGCGCCGCGTCATCGGCCAGCATCAGCACGAACACCCCCAGCAGACCGGCCAGCGTCAGCCAGGTCAGATACGGGAAGCACCACACCCGCAGGGCGAGCGCCCCCGGAGCCTCCCGCTCCAGCCGCCGCCGCAGCCGCAGTTGCGAGGCGGCGATCAGCGCCCAGACGAACAGCAGCACCGCGCCGACCGAGTTGAGCAGGTAGAGGAAGACGGTGTCCGGCCACACCAGGTTGAGCAGGACCGAGGCGAAGCCGAAGGCCACCGACGCCAGCACCGCCCGGCGCGGCACCCCGCCGCCCGCGACCTTCAGCAGCCCGCGCGGCGCCTCGCCGCGTTCGGCCAGCGAGAAGACCATCCGGGAGGAGCCGTACAGATTGGCGTTGAGCGCCGAGAGGAGCGCCACGAACACCACGATGTTCATGATCTGCCCCGCCGACGGAACCCCGATCGCGTCCAGGACCTTCACGTACGGGCTCAGTCCGGCCCGCTGCGCGGTCCACGGCAGCACGGCGACGATGACCAGCATCGAGCCCACGTAGAAGAAGAGGATGCGCACCACCGCGCTGCGCACCGCCCGCCCCACCGCCCGCGCCGGGTCGTCGGTCTCGGCGGCGGCGATGGTGACGACCTCCAGGCCGCCGAAGGCGAACACCACCGTCAGCACGCCGGAGACGACGCCGCTCCAGCCGTTCGGCAGGAAGCCGCCCTGCCCGGTGAGGTTGCCCATCCCGACCGGCTCGGTGTCGGGGAGCACGCCGAACACGGCCAGCAGCCCCAGGACCAGGAAGACCACGATCGCGCCGACCTTCAGCGCGGCGAACCAGAACTCGAACTCGCCGAAGTTCCGCACCGCCGCCAGGTTCGCCGCGGTGAAGACCACCATGAACAGCAGCACCCAGGCCCACGGCTGGACGCCCGGCGCCCAGCCGTGGGCGATCTGCGCGGCCGCCGTCGCCTCCACCGCCAGGACGACCACCAGCAGGAACCAGTACAGCCAGCCGACGCTGAACCCGGCCCACCGCCCGAGCGCGCGCTCGGCGTGCACGGAGAACGAGCCGGAGGCGGGCATCGCGGCGGACATCTCGCCGAGCATCCGCATGACCATCATCGCCAGCGCCCCCGCGATCAGGTACGAGACGACGATCGCCGGTCCGGCCACCGCGATCCCGGCGCCCGAACCGACGAACAGCCCGGCCCCGATCACCCCGCCGAGCCCCAGCATCGTCAGATGCCGCTGCTCGAGTCCGTGGGAGAGCGGCTCGGAGGAGACGAGGGCGGACGTGGGGGGCGGGGCCTCGTGCATGGGGGAGGGTCGCTCTCGGGTCATTCGCGGCCGATCGGAGGACGCTGATCGTTTATGGGGAAGCTACAGTCTCGCGCCCCGGAGCGTTCGTCTCCAAAACCCGCCACTTCCGTGTTCACCTCCGTGATGAGCGTCACGCCGGAACGCGATTGCGCCGGGCGCTTTGTGCGAACCCCACCAAGCCGTCAACTGCCGCTTTGTGGACGGCTGATGGTGGTCGGGCGCACGCCCGTGGGCTAACGTCGGCGGGAGCCCGACCCGTACCCGTCTGCCCTCACCCGCGGAGTCCCGATGAGCACTGCTGCCGCCCCCGTCCGCTCCGGAGCGGTCCTCGCCGACCTGCTGCCCGCAGTCCGGCACCGCTACGCCGTGGACGCGGCCCTCGTCCTGGGCGGCGCCGCCCTCACCGGCATCGCGGCGCAGATAGCCGTCCCGGTCCCCGGCTCGCCGGTCCCGGTCACGGGCCAGACGTTCGCCGCGCTCCTCGTCGGCACCGCGCTGGGGGCCCGCCGCGGCTTCCTCTCCCTCGCGCTGTACGCCCTCGTCGGGATGGCCGGGATGCCGTGGTTCGCCGAGGGCGCCGCGGGCGTCACGATGCCGTCCCTGGGCTACGTCTTCGGGATGCTGCTGGCCGCCACCGTGGTCGGCGCCCTGGCCCGGCGCGGCGGCGACCGCTCGATGCTGCGCACCGCGGGCACGATGGCCGTCGGCTCCGCGATCATCTACGCCGTCGGCGTGCCCTACCTGGCGCTGTCCACCGGGATGCCGCTGGGCGCGGCCGTCGCGGCCGGCCTCACCCCGTTCCTGATCGGCGACGCGCTCAAGGCGGCGCTGGCCATGGGCGCGCTCCCCGCGGCCTGGAAGCTCCTCGGGCGCCGCGGCTGACCCCGCCCCGTACGGACGGAGAGGCCCGCCCGCGCACGCGTACGCCGGTCTCGGTCAGCGGCCGGGGGTCACTGTGCGGCGGCCTTGCGGTCGCGCCTCTCGCGGAAGAGCGCGATGCCCACCACGAGGGCGGCGACCAGCACCGACAGCACGACCTGCTCGCGGGCGGCGTCGTCGGTCAGCATGTACACCAGGACGAAGGAGATCATCGCGATCGTCGCCCAGGTGAGGTAGGGGAAGAGCCACATCCGCACGACCAGCTTGTCGGGGTCCTCGCGCAGGATGATCCCGCGCATCCGCAACTGGGTGAAGCAGATGACCAGCCAGACGAACAGGGCGACCGCGCCGGAGGAGTTCAGCAGGAACTGGAAGACGGTGTCGGGCCACTGGTAGTTGAAGAACACCGCCACGAAGCCGAAGACGACCGAGGACAGGATCGCCGCCTGCGGCACCCCGCGCCGGTTGACCTTGGCGAAGGACTTCGGCGCGTCGCCGCGCTCACCGAGCGAGAACGCCATCCGGGAGGCGGTGTAGAGGCCGGAGTTGAGGCAGGACAGCACGGCGGTCAGCACGATGAAGTCCATGACCCGGCCCGCGTGCGGAATGCCGATCACGTCGAGCGCGGCGACGTAGCTGCCCTTCTCCAGGATCGAGGGGTCGTTCCACGGCAGCAGCGTCAGCACCACGAAGATCGAGCCGAGGTAGAAGACGGCGATGCGCCAGATCACGCTGTTGGTGGCCTTGGACACGGCCCGCTGCGGGTCCGTCGACTCCCCGGCCGCCAGGGTGACGATCTCGCTGCCCATGAACGAGAAGACGACCATCAGCACCCCGGTCAGGATCGCGCCGGCCCCCTTGGGGAAGAAGCCGCCGGTGTCCGTCAGATGCGCCAGCCCCGAGCCGGCGTGGTCCGAGCCGGGCAGGACGCCGAAGACGGCGAGCAGCCCGACCACCACGAACGCGGCGATCGCCACGACCTTGATCCCGGCGAACCAGAACTCGAACTCGCCGTAACTGCCCACCGAGACCAGGTTGGTGGCGGTCAGCACGACCATCACGATCAGCGCCCAGGCCCACTGCGGCACACCGGGGACCCAGCTCTCCAGGATCTTGGCGCCCGCGGTCGCCTCGACGGCGAGCACCACGACCCAGAAGAACCAGTAGAGCCAGCCGATGGAGAACCCGGCCCAACGGCCCAGCGCCTGGTCGGCATAGGCCGAGAAGGAGCCCGAACTCGGGCGGGCGGCGGCCATCTCGCCGAGCATCCGCATGACGAGGACGACCATCAGGCCGACCAGCGCGTAGGACAGCAGGATCGCCGGGCCCGCGGCCGCGATCCCCGCGCTCGACCCCACGAAGAGGCCCGCGCCGATCACACCGCCGATCGCGATCATCGAGAGGTGGCGGTTCTTCAGGCCTGCCTGAAGGCCGCCCGACGAATCCGGGCGTCCCGGCTCACCGGGCTCCTGGCCCGACTTCGCCAGCGTCGTCTGCGACGTCATGGGGAATCCTTACGTGTCCATGCATGGGGGGCGCCCCGTGCTCCGCCGGGCGGAGCGAGGGGACGAGCCCACGCATTCAAGCCCGTGGGGGAACAGAAACGGAACCCCCTCTCTCAGATCGTTTGCCCGATCGTTGCCCGAGTGGCCTTGACCACACCGGGCGGGGACACAGGGCTCCGACCCCGCTGATCGCTACCCGGATAAGTCCGTGCCACACTTCCCACCATGCGCGTGTACCTCGGATCGGACCATGCCGGTTACGAACTCAAGAACCACCTCGTCGAGTGGCTCGGCGCCCACGGCCACGAGGCCGTCGACTGCGGCCCCCACGTCTACGACGCCCAGGACGACTACCCCCCGTTCTGCCTGCGCGCCGCCGAGAGGACGGCCGCCGACCCGGACAGCCTCGGCATCGTGATCGGCGGCTCCGGGAACGGCGAGCAGATCGCCGCCAACAAGGTCAAGGGCGTCCGCGCCGCACTGGCCTGGAGCGAGCAGACCGCCGCCCTCGGCCGCGAGCACAACGACGCCAACGTCGTCGCGATCGGCGGCCGGATGCACTCGGTCGAGGAGTCGACGAGGTTCGTCGAGATCTTCCTCTCCACGCCGTACTCGCAGGAGGAGCGCCACACGCGCCGCATCGAGATGCTCTCGGCGTACGAGGCCACCGGCGAACTCCCCCCGATCCCGGCCCACCACCCCCAGCAGGGCTGACCCCGCCCCGCAGCCCCGCCTCCTCCCGTGCCGCCGGGTCCCCGGACCCGGCGGCACGGCCGTGCCCGCCCGCCCAGCCGCAGGAGCCCCGCCGTGCCCGAGGGACACACCATCCGCCGCCTCGCCGACGACCACGCCGAACGGTTCGCGGGCGCACCGGTGCGGGTGAGCAGCCCGCAGGGCACGTTCCGCGACAGCGCGGCCCTGCTCGACGGGCGGACGCTCACCGCCGCCGACGCCCACGGCAAGCACCTCTTCCTCGGCTTCGGCGAGAGCGGCTGGGTCCACATCCACCTCGGCCTCTTCGGCAAGCTCGGCTTCGGGACCGCCCCGCCCCCGCCGCCCGCCGACACGGTCCGCCTCCGCCTGGTGAACGCCTCCCACCACGCCGACCTGCGCGGCCCCACCACCTGCGCCCTGATCACCGACCCCGAGAAGCGCGCGATACACGAGCGGCTGGGCCCCGACCCGCTGCGCGGCGACGGCGGCGAACGCGCCTGGCAGCGGATCTCCCGCAGCCGGACCACCCTCGCCGCCCTGCTGATGGACCAGAAGGTCATCGCGGGCGTCGGCAACGTCTACCGCGCCGAGGTCCTCTTCCGCCACGGCATCGACCCCTACCTCGCGGGCCGGGACCTCACCCGCCCCGCGTGGGACGCGATCTGGGCCGACCTGGGGGAGCTGATGCGCGCGGGGGTGCGGAACAACCGGATCGACACGGTCCGCCCCGAGCACCTCCCCGAGGCCATGGGCCGCCCGCCCCGCGTGGACGACCACGGCGGCGAGGTCTACGTCTACCGCCGCACCGGCCTGCCCTGCCACATCTGCGGTACGGAGATCCGCACCGCGGACCTCGCGGCCCGCAACCTCTTCTGGTGCCCGAGGTGCCAGCCCCCCGGCCCGCCCGGCGCCTGAGACGCCCCGTCCGCGTCCATCCGGTGGCATATGCCCCCGATGCCCGTTCGCGCCGTCCGGACGCCCCCCTTTCGCGCGCATTGTCACCGGGGTCCCCCTGCACCGGAGGCGTCCGGGTGGATAGGGTCCCCGCAGTGGCCCGTAGCGGAGGAGCAGAAGACCTCGGGGCCCGGTGGCGCAGAAGGACGCACCGGGCCCGCATCGCGCTGCGCAGATCCGGGGTCGACTACTTCCGCGGCGACGGTTCCGACTGGATCGCCCTGGCCGGACTGCTGCTGACGATCCCCGCCATCACCTTCGCCACCGTCGTCAGCCCCCTGTGGGTCGCCCCGACCGCCCTCGTCCTGCCGATCGTGGCCGGCGGCCTGCTGCTGCGCCCCGCCAGCCTGCTCGGCCTGTACGCCACGGCCGCCGCCGCCCTGATCCTGGAGGCGCTCACCCTCGGCCCGTACGAGGACGGCCCCGGCCGGGTCACCCCCGGCACCGTGCTCGTGGTCGCCGCCTGCGGGTTCTTCGGGCTCGTCCTCGCCCAGTTCCGGGCGCGGGTCGGCGTCCCCTGGCGCCGCGGCGGCACGATGCTCTTCGACCTGCGCGAGCGCATCCGGGTGCAGAGCGCCCTGCCCCGGCTGCCCCAGGGCTGGCACCGCGAGATGGCCCTGCGCCCGGCGGGCGGGCAGTCGTTCTCCGGGGACTTCGTCGTCGCCGCCCGCACCAACGGCGGGCGCACCCTGGAGGCCGTCCTCACCGACGTCTCCGGCAAGGGCATGGACGCGGGCTCCCGCGCGCTGCTGCTCTCCGGGGCCTTCGGCGGCCTGCTGGGCTCCCTGCCCCCGCACGGCTTCCTGCCCGCGGCCAACGGCTACCTGCTGCGCCAGGACTGGGAGGAGGGCTTCGCCACCTCGATCCACCTGGTGCTGGACCTGGACTCGGGGGACTACGAGATCTACTCGGCCGGCCATCCCCCCGCCCTGCAACTGCACGCGAGCAGCGGGCAGTGGGAGGAGAAGGCGGGGGAGGGCCCGCTGCTCGGGGTCTACGACGGGGCCGAGTTCGACGCCGTCAAGGGGTCGCTCGCGCCGGGGGACGTGCTGATGCTCTTCACCGACGGCCTGGTGGAGGCGTCCGACCGGGACATCTCCGAGGGCATCGACCGGCTGACGGGCGAGGCCGACCGCTACGTGACGACCGGGTTCGAGGGCGCGGCCTGGCATCTGATCGAGGCCTGCGCCAAGGACGTCAACGACGACCGGGCCCTGCTGCTCCTCTCGCGCCGGGGCTGAGCGGCGCGTCCGAGCGCCCCCGGTCAACGCGGAGGCGTCCGACACCCGAAGTCGGTGTCGGACGCCTCCGCGTTGACGTTCAGACCGAGACCGGTACGTGCTCCCGGTCCGGGTCCCCGTCCTTGCCGCGTCCGCCGGGCAGGACGCGGGCCAGCCAGTGCGACCGCCCGGCCGCCAGGGGCGCGAGGACGGCGAGCAGCAGGACGTAGCCGGCGATGAACGGCGAGAGCCGGTCGTCCAGCCCCGCGGCCGCGGCCATGGTGGCCAGGATGAGCGCGAACTCGCCGCGGGCGACCAGCGTGGTGGCGATGTTCGCCGTGGCCTGCGCGCCGAAGGAGTACACCTTGGCGGCGGCGAGCCCGGCGAGGACGTTCATCACGAGCGTCACCGCCACGGCCGCCAGCACGGGCCAGAGCACGCTCGGCAGGTCGCCCGGATCGATGGAGAGGCCGAAGGCGAAGAAGAAGATCGCGCCGAAGGCGTCCCGCAGCGGGTGGACCAGCTTGAGGATGCGGTCGCCGGACGCGGTGGAGCCGAGCATCAGGCCGACCATGAAGGCGCCGATCGCGTCGGCGACGCCGAACATCTCCGAGACGCCGGCGACGAAGACGGCCGCACCGAGGAAGGAGATGACCAGCAGCTCGTCGTCCTTGGTGTCCATGAGCTTGCCGATGACCTTCGTGCCGAAGCGGGCCGCCAGGGCGAGCAGCAGCAGGAAGCCGAAGGCCTTGCCGCCGTCCACCGCCGCGGCCGCGAGGCTGTCCGCACCGGACAGGATCGGCTGGAGCGCGGCGAGGTACAGCGCGAGGAAGACGTCCTCGACGACGATGATGCCGAGGATCGGCCTGGTCTCCGGATTCCCGATGCGCCCCAGGTCCACCAGGACCTTGGTGACGATCGCGGACGAGGAGATCCCGAGGACGCCGGCGAGCACCAGCGCCTCCGAGGTGCCCCAGCCCAGCGCGAAGCCGAAGGCGAGGCCCGCGCCGACGTTCAGGGCGAGATACGTCCCGCCCGCGACGGCCATCTTGCGGCCGCCCGTCCTGAGGTCGTCCATGTGGAACTCGAGCCCCAGGTAGAAGAGCAGGAGGACGAGTCCCAGCGCGGAGAGCATCTCCAGGTCGTGCGGGTTGGAGAGGAGCGTGTAACCGGGGGTGTGGGGGCCGAGGAGGATCCCGGCCAGGATGAACAGGGGGATCGTCGGCAGCCCGATGCGGCCGCCGAGGCGGGCGAGGACGGCAGCGGCCAGGAAGGCGCCACCCATGGCGAGGAGTGTGTCTGCGTGTCCGATGAGCCTGGTCCTTGGGGTAGGTCAAGAGCGCGTCAAGGGGGTGTCAATAATCCATCAGTAATTAGTTTACCGAAGGATTGACGTTGCAACGATAGCCCGGTGATATTGTCCGCTTATGTTCGTAAGGTCCGGAACGGGGAGGGGGGGCGACACCGCGCGCCCCCGCGGCCGTTCCGATCCGGGGCCACGGCGCAGGGGCTCCCGGCGGCCCGGCGGCGGCCGTACAGTCGGCCCATGACCGACCGTGATCTGTCCCTCGCCGAGGTGGAGGCCATCGCCCGCGAGGCGCACGCGGCCCAGCGGGACAAGGCGGGCCGCCCGTACGTCGAGCACCTGGCGGCGGTGGCCGAAGGCGTACGGGCGCGGGGCGGCGGCGAGGAGCAGATCGCCGCCGCCTGGCTGCACGACGCGATCGAAGACGGCGTCCTCTCCCCGAGGTGGCTGGACGGGGCCGCCCTGCCCCAGGGGGTGAAGGACATGGTCATGGCGGTGACCAGGCGGCCGGGCGAGGGGCCGGCCTCGTACGCCGGGCGCGTCCTCGCCGTTCCGGGGGCCCTGCTCGTCAAGGAGGCGGACCTCGCGCACAACGCGGACCCCGCCCGCCTCGCCCTCCTGGAACCGGAGGTGCGTACCCGGCTCGCGGCGAAGTATGCGCAGGTGCGGGGCCTGCTCGGGCTGAGCGCGGACGCATCGCCCCCGTACCGAAAGGATCAAGCCAACCCGACGGCGGGGTGAGCCGCCCCCCACCGGGGCCCGCGGCCGGGCCGCCGGAAGCGGGTGGGGCCGCGGGCCGCCGGAGTCCCGGCGTCAGTGCCGGGCGGGTTTCTCGCGGAACGCCCAGCGCATCTCCGGCTCGGTGGCCCACCTCATGGCCCGGCCGACCGACGGCGTGCACAGGAGCGTCACCGCCGCCGCGGCCACGACCGTGACGAGGACGAGCCCGGCCGGGTCCGAGAGCCAGGCGAAGCGGTCGAACAGCCCCGCGTACCCGGCCCCCTTGATCAGGAAGCCGTGCAGCAGGTAGCCGCAGATCGTGCCGGCGCCCAGGGCCGTGAACCACGTCCTCCCACGCGGCGCCCACGCCAGGAAGGCGACGGTCAGCAGCAGCGCGCAGCCGAACATGGCCAACGTCATCACCGCCCCCGCCCACCACGGCGCGCCCATCTCCTGGGCGCTGTTGGCGCGGTAGAGCCATCCGAGCCGCATCCGCGGGGCGATCCAGTACGCGAGGACCAGCGCACCCGCGAGCAGCGGCGCCGACAGCAGCCGCACCTCGCGCCGCCGGACCAGGTGGAAGTGCTCGGGCCGCAGCAGCAGGCCGAGGACGAAGAACGGCAGGAACTGGAAGACCCGCTGGAGGTCGAGGTCGTCGCCGATGTCGGGGGAGACGGAGGCGAGCACCGCGACGGCGAGCGCCACCGGCAGCGGGTGGCGCAGGGAGCGCCAGATCGGCGTCGTCATCCGCCAGACGAACAGGGCGACCAGGAACCAGGTCAGGAAGAGCGGGTCGACCAGGCTGACCGGTGTGTCGGGGGCGTCGCCCGCGTACCGCTTGAACAGCGCGTAGGCCGTCTCGAACAGCAGGTACGGCACGGCGACCCCGGTGATCAGCCGCCGCACCCTGGCCGGGGTCGCCTCGAACGAGCGGGAGAAGTAGCCGGAGACGAGGACGAAGGCGGGCATGTGGAACATGTACACGACCAGGTACAGCGCCCGAGTGGCCCGGCTGCCGTCCATCACCGGTTCCCAGGCGTGCGCCACGGCGACGAGGACGATGGCCAGATACTTCACGTTGTCGAAGTAGGGATCGCGTCCCCCGGCCGCGGCGGGCGGCGCGGCGGCGGTCGGCGTCCGCGTGCGTCTGGGCTCCGGCTCCCGGTTCACCGGGGGGATCGGGGCCCTGGGGAATGCGCTCGGAGCTTGGAACATCTCAGGCACCCTAGACCGGTCGATTGCCTCGCGTAAAACCACGCAGAAATACTGCGTGTTCCCCGGTATTCGCAGGGAAAACCCCTGAGAGCTGACCGTTATGACCTGCTTGATACCCCTTAAATGGGGCATATCGGCGGGGAGTTGGGTAGGGGATATTCCCTCGGGCCTTGCCGTACGGGGCTGTGGACGACGTGTGGGGATAAGGAAACGATCGGCGGCGCGCTATGCGGCCGCAGGGAATTGCCCGCGGTTCCGCCGGCGTAGGGCGCGGCCTCCGCACGAGGCCCGCCCGCCCGGCGCGCACCCCGGCGCGCGCTCGGCGGTGTACAGGCCCCGAAGCGGTGAAGGATGGCGGGATCCGGTCACCCTGTTCCGTCACCCGGCAGCGACCAGGGGGTAGTTGGTGGCACGATGGGGGCGACGGGGCGCGCTCTGGTGCACGCTTCCGGGCCGGCAAGGCGGACCGACCGAGGGTGTGATCAGACGTGGCTATTTCACTGTCTATGGTGCTGCTGTTCGCGGTCATCCTGGTGGTAATGATCCGCGGGGGCTCGATCAAGCCCGGCCCGGCGCTCGTCGCCGTGCTGTTCGGCTTCTTCCTGGCGTCGACGGGCATGGCGCCCTCGATCAACAGGTTCATGAACTCGATAGCCGAGACCATCAACCAGATCAGCTTCTGAACGGCGCCGCCCCGGACGGCGGCGGACGGCAGGGCGACGCCGAAGGGCCGGACGGAGGATCATCCTCTGTCCGGCCCTTCGGCGTTCCGCGTGGAGCGGGCGACGGGAATCGAACCCGCGTAGCTAGTTTGGAAGACTAGGGCTCTACCATTGAGCTACGCCCGCGTGCACCGCGCCGCAGGTCCGAGGACCGCGGCACGAGAAGCATCGTAGCGGGTCGGCGGCGGTGCCCGCACACCCGTCGCGCCGACCGCCGGCCGGACCCCGTCGGCCGCCCCGCGAAGCGGCGGAAAGCGGCGTAAGCACGGCCCCCGTGCATGTACCCTTCGTGTCGCACCGACGGGGTGTGGCGCAGCTTGGTAGCGCGTCCGCTTTGGGAGCGGAAGGTCGTCGGTTCGAATCCGGCCACCCCGACCACCGGCAAGATCGCGTTGTGGGACTCCTGCCGCTTGCCGTTACTATGCAAAATGCGTGCCCGTGTGTCTGATGTACCGGGCTCGGTCCGCGAAGCCGCCGATCGGCGGCCCAGCAGAACCCCTAGAAGTCAGCCACCAAGGAGACCGAACCGTGAAGAGCGCCGTGGAGACCCTGAACCCGACTCGGGTTCGGCTCAGCATCGAGGTGCCCTTCGAGGAGCTCAAGGACAGCCTCGACGCGGCGTACAAGAAGATCAACCAGCAGGTCACGGTGAAGGGCTTCCGCAAGGGGAAGATCCCCGCCCGCGTCATCGACCAGCGGTTCGGCCGCGGTGCGGTGCTGGAGGAGGCCGTCAACGACGCCCTCCCGAAGTTCTACACCGAGGCGGTCAACGAGGGTGAGCTGAACGTCCTCGGCCAGCCCGAGGTCGACATCACCGAGCTGAAGGACGGCGAGCTGCTGGCCTTCACCGCCGAGGTCGACGTGCGCCCCGAGATCGAGATCCCGGACTACTCCGGCATCGAGGTCACCGTCGACGCCCTCGAGGTCACCGACGAAGAGGTCGAGAAGGCCGTGGAGCAGCTCCGCGAGCGCTTCGCCTCCACCAACCCGGTCGAGCGCGCCGCCGCCGAGGGCGACGTCGTCACGATCGACCTGGAGGCCAAGGTCGACGGCGAGGTCCTGGAGGACGGCGTGGCCGCGGGTGTCTCGTACACCATCGGCTCCGGCGAGCTCCTCGACGGCATCGACGAGGCCGTGACCGGCCTGGAGGCCGGTGGCGAGGCCACCTTCACCTCCGAGCTGAAGGGCGGCTCCGCCGAGGGCAAGGAAGCGGAGGTCACCGTCAAGGTCACCGCCGTCGCCGCCCGCGAGCTCCCCGAGCTGGACGACGACTTCGCCCAGATGGCCAGCGAGTTCGACACGCTGGAGGAGCTGAAGGCCGACAGCCGCAAGCGCCTGGAGACCACCAAGCAGTACGACCAGGCCACCCAGGCCCAGGAGCGCGTCCTGGAGGAGCTGCTGAAGCTCGCCGAGGTCCCGATCCCGGAGAAGCTGCTCGCGGACGAGATCCAGACCCGCAAGCACAACCTGGAGCACCACCAGCTCGGTCAGATGGGCCTCGACCTCGAGAAGTACCTCGAGATCCAGGGCAAGACCCTGGAGGAGTTCGAGAACGAGACCTCCGAGCAGGCGATCAAGGGCATCAAGACCCAGTTCATCCTGGACGAGCTGGTCAACAAGGAGAAGCTGAACGTCAACCAGGAGGAGCTCACCGAGCACCTCATGCGGCGTGCCGCCTCCTCCGGCATGAGCCCCGACCAGTTCGCGCAGGCCGTCGTCGAGGGCGGCCAGGTGCCGATGCTCGTCGGCGAGGTCGCCCGCGGCAAGGCGCTCGCCGTCGTCGTCGAGGCCGCCAAGGTCGTCGACACCAACGGCGAGGTCGTCGACCTGGAGGACGACGAGGAAGCCGCGGAGACCGCCGAGACCCCGGAGCCGGCCGAGGCCGCCGCCGAGGGCGAGGCGGAGAAGAAGGACGAGGCCTGAGCCTCGCGCTGATCCGTACGGCAGCTCCGCGCTGCCGCCCGGCGGGCCCCGGACGCACCACGCGTCCGGGGCCCGCCGTCTTCGCGCCCCGCGCCCCGGAACCCCGGTGCGCCGTGCGGACCTTGCGCTCCCAGCGAACAGTTGCGGAAGCGGGATGGCGTTGTCCCACCTGCGCGTTAGGGTCCATGAAGAGGAAGGGTGGGGGACGTCCCTCGCCCGCCCGGTACGAAGACGCTGAGACGGCCGGAGCCGTCAGAGACGAGCAGGTGGATACGTGACGAATCTGATGCCCTACGCCGCCGGAGAGCCGTCCCTCGGTGGAGGCCTCGGTGACCAGGTCTACAGCCGACTGCTCGGCGAGCGCATCATCTTCCTCGGCCAGCAGGTCGACGATGACATCGCCAACAAGATCACCGCGCAGCTCCTCCTCCTTGCCGCCGACCCGGACAAGGACATCTACCTCTACATCAACAGCCCCGGTGGTTCGGTGACGGCCGGCATGGCGGTCTACGACACCATGCAGTACATCCCCAACGACGTCGTCACCATCGGCATGGGCATGGCCGCCTCGATGGGCCAGTTCCTGCTCACCGGCGGCGCGGCGGGCAAGCGCTTCGCGCTCCCGAACACCGACATCCTCATGCACCAGGGTTCGGCCGGCATCGGCGGCACCGCCTCGGACATCAAGATCCAGGCCGAGTACCTGCTCCGCACCAAGACCCGGATGGCGGAGATCACCGCCCGCCACTCCGGCCAGACCGTCGAGACGATCATCCGCGACGGCGACCGCGACCGCTGGTACACGGCGGAGGAGGCCAAGGACTACGGCCTCATCGACGAGATCATCACGTTCGCCTCGGGCATTCCGGGCGGCGGCGGCACCGGTGCCTGACCCGGTTCCCACCGGACCGGCGGCGCCTCCCGCACCCCTCTCGTACGCCGAGACCTCCAGCCCACAGAACGCCACCAGGATGGTGAACACCCACATGAACAACTTCCCCGGCGCCTCCGCGAGCGGCCTCTACACCGGCCCGCAGGTGGACAACCGCTACGTCGTCCCGCGCTTCGTGGAGCGCACCTCGCAGGGCGTGCGCGAGTACGACCCGTACGCCAAGCTCTTCGAGGAGCGCGTGATCTTCCTCGGCGTCCAGATCGACGACGCCTCGGCCAACGACGTCATGGCGCAGCTGCTGTGCCTGGAGTCGATGGACCCCGACCGCGACATCTCGATCTACATCAACAGCCCCGGCGGCTCGTTCACCGCGCTCACCGCGATCTACGACACGATGCAGTTCGTGAAGCCGGACATCCAGACCGTCTGCATGGGCCAGGCCGCCTCCGCCGCCGCCGTCCTGCTCGCGGCGGGCACGCCGGGCAAGCGCATGGCGCTGCCGCACGCGCGCGTGCTCATCCACCAGCCGTCCTCGCAGACGGGCCGCGAGCAGCTCTCCGACCTGGAGATCGCGGCCAACGAGATCCTGCGGATGCGCACGCAGCTCGAGGAGATGCTGGCGCGGCACTCGACCACCCCGCTGGAGAAGATCAGCGAGGACATCGAGCGCGACAAGATCCTCACGGCCGAGGACGCCCTGGCGTACGGTCTGGTCGACCAGATCGTGTCCACCCGCAAGACCACCGCGGGCGCATCGCTCTGACGTCGGTCTTTTCCCCTTGGCACCTGCCGTTCGCACGACCAGGCCGTGTGAACCGTGCCAAGGGGGGCCCGTTCCGGGCCACAGGCAAGGTACCGTCGGATAGAGGCACCAGGAGCCGCTGAACCAGGCGTCTCCCAGGCGAAGGGGAAGCACCTCGTGGCACGCATCGGTGATGGCGGCGACCTGCTCAAGTGCTCGTTCTGCGGAAAGAGCCAGAAGCAGGTGAAGAAGCTCATCGCGGGACCCGGTGTGTACATCTGCGACGAGTGCATCGATCTCTGCAACGAGATCATCGAGGAGGAGCTCGCGGAGACGAGCGAGGTCCGCTGGGAGGAGCTTCCCAAGCCTCGTGAGATCTACGAGTTCCTGGAGGGGTACGTCGTCGGGCAGGAGCCCGCGAAGAAGGCCCTCTCGGTCGCGGTGTACAACCACTACAAGCGGGTCCAGGCCGGGGAGAACGGCGGCGGCGCCGGTCGTGAGGACGCGATCGAGCTGGCCAAGTCGAACATCCTCCTGCTGGGCCCCACGGGCTCCGGCAAGACGCTGCTGGCGCAGACGCTGGCCCGGATGCTCAACGTCCCGTTCGCCATCGCGGACGCGACGGCGCTGACGGAGGCCGGCTATGTCGGCGAGGACGTCGAGAACATCCTGCTCAAGCTGATCCAGGCCGCGGACTACGACGTCAAGAAGGCCGAGACCGGGATCATCTACATCGACGAGATCGACAAGGTCGCCCGCAAGAGCGAGAACCCGTCGATCACCCGCGACGTCTCCGGCGAGGGCGTGCAGCAGGCGCTGCTGAAGATCCTGGAGGGCACCACCGCCTCCGTGCCGCCGCAGGGCGGCCGCAAGCACCCGCACCAGGAGTTCATCCAGATCGACACGACGAACGTGCTCTTCATCGTGGGCGGCGCGTTCTCCGGCCTGGAGAAGATCATCGAGTCCCGCGCCGGCGCCAAGGGCATCGGCTTCGGCGCCACGATCCGCTCCAAGCTGGAGATCCAGGCGAGCGACCAGTTCCAGGAGGTCATGCCGGAGGACCTGGTGAAGTTCGGGATGATCCCCGAGTTCATCGGCCGCCTCCCGGTGCTCACCTCGGTCCACAACCTGGACCGCGAGGCCCTGCTCCAGATCCTCATCGAGCCGCGCAACGCGCTGGTCAAGCAGTACCAGCGCCTGTTCGAACTCGACGGTGTGGAGCTGGACTTCGAGCGCGGCGCGCTGGAGGCCATCGCGGACCAGGCGATCCTGCGCCAGACCGGGGCGCGCGGGCTGCGCGCCATCATGGAGGAAGTCCTCCAGTCCGTGATGTACGAGGTCCCGTCCCGCAAGGACGTCGCCCGCGTCGTCATCACCGCGGACGTCGTCCGCGACAACGTCAACCCCACGCTGGTCCCGCGCGAGCCGCGCACGATCGGCAAGAACGACGGCGGCCGCCACGAGAAGTCCGCGTAGCCGCACGCGACACCCCGTACGCCGAAGGGGCGCCCACCGGTCGACCGGTGGGCGCCCCTTCGGCGTGGCGGATCGGACGTGGCGTCAGATCTTGGTGCGGGAGGTGTTGTAGAGCTTGGCGGCGAGGGCGGCCGCGTCCTCCTGCGGCACGGACTTGCCCGTCAGCGCCGAGCCGACGTCGGTGCTGCCGACGATGCCGACGGTGCTGTAGTCGGCCCAGATGCAGATCGGCATGGTCATCTCCTTCGGCGCCTTCGTGGTGCCGCCGGCCCCGCCGTTGACCATCTTGAAGTCCTGGCACTTCATCAGCGCGCCCTCGAAGCCGGCCGGCTTGAACTCCTTGGGGCTGCCCACCAGGGAGACCTTGCCGTTGCCGTTCTTCGCCATGTTGGCCTCGGCCGCGGCGAAGGCGTCGTCGAGCGTCTTCTCCGGGTCCGCGACCTCACCCCAGAGGCCCTCGAAGATGAGCATCTTCTGGGCGAGGGGGTTGTCCTTGCTGCCGCTCTGGTACTGGGCCGCCGCCTTGTTGGCGTTCTTGATCCCCATGGCCTCGGCCTCGGCCTTGTCGTCCCCGGTGACCGGGCCGGACTCCGCGGACTTGGAGCCCTCCTTCTTGTAGGCGTCCACGGTCTCCGGGGGCGTCAGCTTGTACCCCTTCGTGGAGTCCGCCACCGCGCTGCCGGAGCCCGAGGTGAGGAAGTACGCCCCGCCCGCGATGACCGCCAGCGCCACCACGGCCACGCCGACGATCAGCCCGGTCTTCTTCTTCGGCTGCTGCGGCGCGTACGGGGCCTGGCCGCCGTACCCCTGCTGGCCGCCGTACGGGGGAGCGGGCGGCTGCTGGCCGTACGGTCCCGGCTGCTGGGCCTGCGGGTGGCCGTAACCCTGCTGGGGCGGCTGGGCGTACGGGTTCGGCTGCTGCTGCGGGACGCCCTGGGGGGCCTGCTGCGGGTAACCGTAACCGGGCTGGCCCTGCGGGGGGCCCTGCGGCGGCGGGGCGCCGTAGGGGCCCGGCTGCTGTCCGTACGGTCCGGGCTGGCCCTGCGGCGGCTGCCCACCGTACGGGCCCGGCTGGTTGTAGCTCATTGGGGTTCCCCTCCGAAATCCTGTGCGTCGCGAACATCCTGACGGAAGCCGACCTGACATGGGACATCGGACCGGACACCGTTACTGAAACAACCCGTTTCAATGCAGGACTGTGACGGCCCTAAACTGTCCGCGTGACCGAGAACGCTCAGCAGCAGCCAGCCAGCCCCCCCGAACTGCCGACCCAGTACGCGCCGGCCGATGTGGAGGGGAAGCTGTACGAGCGCTGGGTAGAGCGCGGGTACTTCGAAGCCGACGAGCACAGCGAGAAGCCGCCGTACTCCATCGTCATCCCGCCGCCGAACGTCACCGGCTCCCTCCACCTGGGCCACGCCTTCGAGCACACCCTGATCGACGCCCTGGTCCGCCGGAAGCGGATGCAGGGCTACGAGGCGCTCTACCAGCCGGGCATGGACCACGCCGGCATCGCCACCCAGAACGTCGTCGAGCGTGAGCTGGCCAAGGAGGGCAAGTCCCGCCACGACCTGGGCCGCGAGGCGTTCGTCGAGCGCGTCTGGCAGTGGAAGGACGAGTCCGGCGGCCAGATCTCCGGCCAGATGCGCCGCCTCGGCGAGGGCGTCGCCTGGTCCCGTGAGCGCTTCACGATGGACGAGGGCCTGTCCAAGGCCGTCCAGACCGTCTTCAAGCGGATGTACGACGACGGGCTGATCTACCGCGCCGAGCGCATCATCAACTGGTGCCCGCGCTGCCTCACCGCGATCTCCGACATCGAGGTGGAGTACCAGGAGGACGACGGCGAGCTGGTCTCCATGACGTACGGGGAGGGCGAGGAGACCATCGTCGTCGCCACCACCCGCGCGGAGACGATGCTCGGCGACACCGCCGTCGCCGTCCACCCCGACGACGAGCGCTACCGGCACCTGGTCGGCACGCGGATCAAGCTGCCCCTCACGGACCGGACGATCCCCGTCGTCGCCGACCACCACGTGGACCCGGAGTTCGGCACCGGCGCGGTCAAGGTGACCCCCGCCCACGACCCGAACGACTTCGAGATCGGCAAGCGCCACGACCTGCCGTTCCTCACGGTCATGGACGAGCGCGCGGTCATCACCGTCCCCGGCCCGTTCGAGGGCCTGGACCGGCTGGAGGCCCGCTCCGCGATCGTCGCCGCGCTGCGCGCCGAGGGCCGGATCGTCGCCGAGAAGCGCCCCTACGTCCACTCCGTGGGGCACTGCTCGCGCTGCAAGACCACCATCGAGCCGCGCCTCTCCCTCCAGTGGTGGGTCAAGGTCGCCCCGCTCGCCAAGGCCGCCGGCGACGCGGTCCGCGACGGCAGCGTCAAGATCCACCCCCAGGAGATGGAGAAGCGCTACTTCGACTGGGTCGACAACCTCCACGACTGGACGATCTCGCGCCAGCTCTGGTGGGGCCACCGCATCCCCGTCTGGTACGGGCCGAACGGCGAGGTCGTCTGCGTCGGACCGGACGAGGAGGCGCCCACCGGCGAGGGCTGGACCCAGGACAGCGACGTCCTGGACACCTGGTTCTCCTCCGGCCTGTGGCCGTTCTCCACGCTCGGCTGGCCCGAGCGGACCGACAGCCTCGCGAAGTTCTACCCGAACTCCGTCCTGGTCACCGGCTACGACATCCTCTTCTTCTGGGTCGCCCGGATGATGATGTTCGGCCTGTACGTCAACGACGGCGTCCCGCCGTTCGGGACCATCGTCCTGCACGGCATGGTCCGCGACGAGCACGGCAAGAAGATGTCGAAGTCCTTCGGCAACGTGGTCAACCCGCTGGACTGGATGGACAAGTACGGCTCCGACGCCCTGCGCTTCACCCTCGCGCGCGGCGCCAACCCCGGCACGGACGTGCCGATCGGCGAGGAGTGGGTCCAGGGCTCGGCGAAGTTCTCCAACAAGATCTGGAACGCCACCCGTTTCGCCCTGATGAACGGCGCCACGATCGAGGGCGAACTGCCCCCGGTCGAGGAGATGTCGGTCACCGACCGCTGGATCCTGTCCCGTCTGAACAAGACGGTCGCGGAGGTCGACGCGTTCTACGACGACTTCCAGTTCGCCAGGATCAGCGAGTCGCTGCGCCACTTCGCCTGGGACGAGGTCTTCGACTGGTACGTCGAGCTGTCCAAGACCACGTTCTTCGCGGGCGGCCGCCCGGCCGAGGTCTCGGGCCGGGTCCTGGGCGAGGTCCTGGACGTCATGCTGCGGCTGCTGCACCCGATCGTCCCCTTCGTCACCGAGGCGCTGTGGACCGCGCTCACCGGCCGCGAGTCGATCGTCATCGCCGAGTGGCCGGGCGACTCCGGCTTCCGCGACGACGCCGCCGAGCAGGAGATCGAGCTGGTCCAGCAGGTCGTCACCGAGGTCCGCCGCTTCCGCAACGACCAGGGCCTCCAGCCCGGCCAGAAGGTCCCGGCCGAGCTGACCCTGACCGGCACGGCGCTCGCCCCGCACGAGGCGGCCATCCGCCAGCTCCTGCGCCTCCAGCCCGCCGGGGACGGCTTCCAGGCCACCGCCTCGCTCCCGGTCGCCGGGGCCACCGTCGCCCTGGACCTGTCCGGCACGATCGACGTGGCGGCCGAGCGCAAGCGCCTCACGAAGGACCTGGAGGCGGCGCGGAAGGAGAAGGCCCAGGCCACCGGGAAGCTCGGCAACGAGGCCTTCCTCGCCAAGGCCCCGGACAACGTGGTCGACAAGATCCGCGGCCGGCTCGCCAAGGCCGAGGCCGACATCGAGCGCATCAGCGCCCAGCTCGCGGGCCTGCCCCAGAGCTGATGAGCTGAGCCGCGAAGCCCCCGTGCCCCGACCGACCGGGCGCACGGGGGCTTCGCCGTACGCCGGACCTGTACGTCCGTACGCGTACGCCTCGCCCCGCAAGCCGGAAGCCGGAAGCCGGAAGCCGGAAGCCGGGAGCCGCGTGCCCGATCCGTACGCCCCGGCCCGTAAGCCGTACGCCCCGGCCCGTGCGCCGGAAGCCGCGCCCCCGGTTCCGTGCGCCGGAAGCCGCGTGCCCGCCCCCGTACGCCCGAAGCCGCGCACCCGGTTCCCTGCGCCGGAAGCCGCGTGCCCGCCCCCGTACGCCCGAAGCCGCGCGCCCCACCCGTACGCCGCAACCCACGCGCCCCGCCCGTGCGCCCGCCCGAGGGCCCGTGCCTCCCGCGCCCCCGGTCGGCCGGGAGCGGCGGGCGCTGCGCGCGATGGCGGCGCCCATCCGTAGACTGGCCCCGTGAGTGAGCCCCGCCCTTCAGACCGGCACGACGCGTCCGATCCCGACGACACCTTCGAGGGGATCGTCGACGAGGCGACCCAGCGCGACCCCGACCTGGCGGTGATCGAGGCCGGGAGCCGCACGTTGCGCGCCCACACGGGGCTGCCCCAGGGCGACGCGGTCCCCGCCCGCCCGACCGACCCCGAGACCGACCGGGCGCTGCGCGCGGTCGAGCAGGAGCTGGCCGGCCGCTGGGGCGAGACCAAGCTGGAGCCCTCCGTCACGCGCATCGCCGCCCTGATGGACGTCCTCGGCGAGCCGCAGCGCGCCTACCCCTCCATCCACATCACCGGGACGAACGGCAAGACCAGCACGGCCCGCATGATCGAGGCCCTGCTCAACGCCTTCGACCTGCGCACCGGCCGCTACACCTCCCCGCACGTCCAGTCGATCACCGAGCGGATCAGCCTCGACGGCTCCCCGATCGACGCCGAGCGGTTCATCGCGACGTACGAGGACGTCAAGCCGTACGTCGAGATGGTCGACGCCCAGCAGCCCTACCGGCTCTCCTTCTTCGAGGTGCTCACCGGCATGGCGTACGCGGCCTTCGCCGACGCGCCCGTCGACGTGGCGGTCGTCGAGGTCGGCATGGGCGGCACGTGGGACGCCACCAACGTCATCGACGCCTCGGTCGCCGTCGTCACCCCCATCTCGCTGGACCACACCGACCGGCTCGGCACCACCCCCGGCGAGATCGCCGGGGAGAAGTCCGGGATCATCAAGCCCGGCGCCACGGTCGTCCTGGCCCAGCAGCCGGTGGACGCCGCGCAGGTGATGCTGAAGAAGGCCGTCGAGGCGGACGCCACCGTGGCCCGCGAGGGCATGGAGTTCGGCGTCGTCTCGCGCGAGGTCGCGGTCGGCGGGCAGTTGCTGACGCTGCGCGGACTCGGCGGCGCGACCACCGAGTACACCGACGTCTTTCTCCCGCTGTACGGGGCCCACCAGGCGCACAACGCCGCGGTGGCGCTCGCCGCCGTCGAGGCGTTCTTCGGCATCGGCCAGGAGCAGGCCCGCTCGCTCGACGTCGAGGCGGTCCGCACGGCGTTCGCCTCGGTCCTCTCGCCCGGCCGCCTGGAGGTCGTGCGCTCCAGCCCCACGGTCGTGCTGGACGCCGCCCACAACCCGGCGGGGGCGCGTGCCGCCGCCGAGGGGATCTCCGAGGCGTTCGGCTTCTCCCGGCTGATCGGCGTGGTCGGCACGAGCGGCGACAAGGACGCGCGCGGCCTCCTGGAGGCCTTCGAGCCGATCTGCGCCGAGATCGTGGTCACGCAGAACTCCACCGACCGCGCGATGGACGCGGACGAGCTGGCCGCCGTCGCCGTCGAGGTCTTCGGCGACGACCGGGTCCAGGTCGAACCGCGGCTCGACGACGCGCTGGAGGCGGCGATCACGCTGGCCGAGGAGGAGGACGAGTACGCGGGCGCCGGGGTCCTGGTGACCGGATCGGTGATCACGGTCGGCGAAGCCCGGCTGCTGCTGGGAAGGGGCTGAGGAAGGGATGCGGACGCTCTGCGCCTCGACGCTGCTCGGCGAGTTCTTCGTGATCGGCTTCGCCGGACTCGTCGCGATGAAGCTGGACGACGTCTCCATGGCGGCGGTCTGGACGGTGTGCGGCGCCGGCATGGCGCTCTCCGTGCTGCTGTGCGGGATGATCACCCGTCCCGGAGGCGTGCAGTTGGGCTGGGCGCTCCAGGTCGCGCTGGTGCTCAGCGGCTTCGTCGTCCCGATGATGTTCGTCCTCGGGCTGGTCTTCGGCGGACTGTGGTGGGCCTCGGTCCACTACGGCCGGAGGATCGACGCGGTGAAGGCCGACTGGGCCGCCCGCCAGGAGACCGGCGAAGCCGCGGCCTGACGCCCCTCCTGGCGGGCCGGTCCCGCGAGCGGAGGGCCGGGGGTGACGCTGGGTGACCCGGACGCCGGCCCGTTCCCGTACCCCTGTAATCTCGCCCTCACCGCACCCGTATGCCTGGCCTGCAAGGAGCCCGTACATGTCCCAGCGCACTCTCGTCCTGCTCAAGCCCGACGCTGTCCGCCGCGGCCTGATCGGCGAGATCGTCGGCCGCATCGAGCGCAAGGCCGACTGGCGCGTCGTCGCGCTGGAGCTGCGCACCCTGGACCAGGAGACGCTGGAGCAGCACTACGGCGAGCACAAGGGCCGCCCGTTCTACGAGCCGCTCATGGAGTTCATGGCCTCCGGCCCCGTCGTCGCCCTGGTGGCCGAGGGCGAGCGGGTCATCGAGGGCGTCCGCGCCCTCGCCGGCCCCACCGACCCGATCGCCGCCGCGCCCGGCTCCATCCGGGGGGACTTCGGCACGATCACCCGCGAGAACCTCATCCACGCCTCGGACTCCGAGCAGTCCGCCGAACGGGAACTGAAGCTCTTCTTTCCGGGGCTCTCCTGACCCGATCGGCCAAACAGCGCTGTCCGTCCGGGGCGACCGAAGTAATTCGGTCGCCCCTCGGCATAGGGTTCGGGTTCGCGGGAACGCATCCCTCCGACGTAACGTCACCCTGGGTGGAACGGGAATCCGTTCCGCCCGCAACGGCGAAGGACCCTCGCGCTGTGTCCGTGCATACGGCACTACGATGGAAGCTTCCACGCCCGCAGCGCCAACCTCGCCTACCAGAACAAGCCACATCGCTTCTTCGGGAAGGCCCGACGCATCCTCATGGGGAACAAGGGGAACTCAATGTCGTTCATCGGCCGTGACATGGCTATCGACCTCGGGACTGCCAACACGCTGGTGTACGTCAGGGGGCGCGGCATCGTCCTGAACGAGCCGTCCGTCGTGGCCATCAACACCAACACCGGTGGAATTCTCGCGGTCGGTTCCGAGGCCAAGAAAATGATCGGCCGCACGCCCGGCAACATCGTCGCCGTACGGCCGCTGAAGGACGGCGTGATCGCCGACTTCGAAATCACCGAGCGGATGCTCCGCTACTTCATTCTCAAGATCCACAAGCGCCGTTACCTGGCCCGCCCGCGCGTCGTCGTCTGCGTGCCCTCCGGCATCACCGGGGTCGAGCGCCGCGCCGTCATCGAGGCGTCGACGCAGGCCGGCGCGCGCCAGGTGCACATCATCGAGGAGCCCATGGCGGCGGCCATCGGCTCCGGCCTGCCGGTCCACGAGGCCACCGGCAACATGGTCGTCGACATCGGCGGCGGCACCACCGAGGTCGCCGTGATCTCGCTCGGCGGGATCGTCACGGCCCAGTCGATCCGGACCGCCGGCGACGAGCTGGACAACGCGATCATCCAGCACATCAAGAAGGAGTACTCCCTCCTCCTCGGTGAGCGGACCGCGGAGCAGATCAAGATCACCATCGGTTCGGCGTACGACATGGACCAGGACGAGCACACCGAGATCCGCGGCCGCGACCTGGTGTCCGGGCTGCCCAAGACGGTCGTCGTCTCGGCCGCCGAGGTCCGCAAGGCCATCGAGGAGCCGGTCAACGCGATCGTCGACGCCGTGAAGACGACGCTCGACAAGTGCCCGCCCGAGCTGTCCGGCGACATCATGGACCGCGGCATCGTCCTCACCGGCGGCGGCGCGCTGCTGCGCGGCCTGGACGAGCGGCTGCGCCGCGAGACGGGGATGCCGATCCACATCGCCGAGGACCCGCTGGACTCGGTGGCGCTCGGCTCCGGCAAGTGCGTCGAGGAGTTCGAGGCGCTCCAGCAGGTGCTGGACGCCCAGCCCCGCCGCTAGAGCACCACCCGATCCGGTGGGCGGACGCCGCGACGCCCCGCCCACCGGATCGTTGACAGAGACCCGCCGCCGTACGCCTTCGGGCGTGCGGACGCGTACACACAGGCACGAACATTCCGACGAGGAAGGCACGGCCGCCGCACGTGAGGGACACACGAGAGAGCCGGCTGCTCCTGGTGCTGCTGATCGCCATCGCATTCGCCCTGATCACGGTGGATATCCGAGGCGGCGAGGAGTCACCGGTCGACGGTGCGCGGCAGGCCGCCGCGACGGTATTCGGTCCGGTCGAGAACGGGGTGGCGGCCGCCGTCGACCCCGTGGGCAACGCCATAGGGGCCGTACGGGACTCCGGTGAGCGGCACGACCGGATCACCGTCCTGGAGCGGGAGAACGCCGCCCTGAAGGCGAGGCTCGGCAGCGACGACCGCACCGACAGCCGGGTCCGCCAGCTCGACGCCATGCTGAAGAAGGCGGGCGCCGGGCAGTACGGCATCAAGGGCGCCGAGGTCATCGCCATAGGAGCGGCCCAGGGCTTCTCCTGGACGATCACCATCGACGCCGGGTCGGACGACGGCATCCGCCGCGACATGACCGTCCTCAACGGGGACGGGCTGGTCGGCCGGGTCACCACCGTCGGCCCCCGCACCGCGACGGTCCTGCTGGCCAACGACCCGGACTTCACCGTCGGCACCCGGATGGAGAAGACCGACGAGCTGGGCTTCGCCACCGGCCAGGGCTCGCGCCCGCTGTCGGTCCAGTTCCTCAACGGCAAGGCGAAGGTGGAGAAGGGCGACCGGCTGGTCACCTTCGGCTCCAGCAGGGACAAGCCCTTCGTGCCCGGCGTCCCCGTCGGCGAGGTCGTCCGGGTCGACCCCTCCGGGGGCGCGCTGACCCGGACGGTCTACGTCAAGCCGTACGTCGGGTTCACCAAGCTCGACATCGTCGGCGTCGTCGTCCAGGCCCCGCGCGAGGACCCCCGCGACCTGGTCCTGCCGCCGCGGCCCGCCAAGGCGAAGCCCAAGCCGGTCCCCACGGTCACCGTCACCGTCCAGCCCGACGGCGACCTCGTGGACGGCTCCGGCAAGGTCGTCGGCAACATCAACGACGAGCCGGGCGGCGACGCCGCGGCCGACACCCCCGGCAACGCGGCCGGCGACCAGGAGGAGAGCTGATCCCCATGCGCCTCAACCGGACCCTGCTCTCCACCGCCCTGGTCGTCGTCGCCCTGGTCGTCCAGGTCTCCGTCCTCGCCCGCCTCCAACTCCCCGGCGCCGTCCCCGATCTGCTGCTCCTGACCGTCGTCGGGCTCGCGCTCGTCTACGGGCACGTCAGCGGCGCGCTCATCGGCTTCGGCGCGGGCCTCCTCGCCGACCTGGCGCCGCCCGCCGACCACGCCGCCGGGCGCTACGCCCTGGTGCTCTGCCTCATCGGCTACCTCGCGGGCCTGGCCCGGCCGGAGAACGGGCAGCTCAAGTCGGCGTTCGCCCCGATGGCCGTGGTCGTCGCCGCCGCGATCGGCTCGACCCTGCTGTACGCGGGGGTCGGCGCCCTCGTCGGCGACACCGCCGCCCGCCATGTCGGGCTCACCAGCCTGCTGTTCACCGCCGTGGTCTACGACCTGCTGCTGGCGCCCTTCACCGTCCCGCTGATCATGGCGCTGGCCCGGCGCACCGAGCACGACCCGGTCAGCGAGGCGTCGGGCGGCCGGCACGACGTCGCCGCCGGCTGGCTCGCCTCGGGCACCGGGCTGCGGATCGGCAACCAGCGCGGCGGCCTGCGCGTCAAGGCCGCCCGCAACCGCGCCGCCCGCGCCGGAAGGATCAAGGGGGTCAAGCGACTGTGACACCGCGCAGGACGCCCGACCGCCCCCGCCCGACCACCACCGGGGGCGCCCCGTGAGCAACATCCCCGAGACCGGCCGGACCCAGCGGGTCCAGATCCGGCTCATCGTGATCCAGGTCCTCGTCTTCTCCCTGCTGCTCACCCTCGGCGGCCGCCTCTGGTACCTCCAGATCCGCAACGGCGACGAGTACACCGCCGAAGCCGCCGGCAACGGCGTCCAGCAGGTCGTCCAGCCCGCCGTGCGCGGCTCGATCCTCGACGCCCGCGGCGTGGCGCTCGCCGACAACGAGACCCGGCTCGTGGTCTCCGCGAGCCGCACCGAGCTGCTGAAGATGAAGGACGACGGCGTCGGCGTCCTCACCCGGCTCGCCGACGTCCTGGAGATGGAGCCCCGGGAGGTCCGGGACAAGGTCCGGCTCTGCGACGCCAAGACCCCCCAGCCCTGCTGGAACGGCTCCCCCTACCAGCCGATCCCGGTCACCGACGAGGCCACCACGCAGCAGGCGCTCCAGATCCGGGAGCGCGCCGAGGACTTCCCCGGCATCACCGCCGAGCCCACCGCCGTACGCCGCTACGCCGCGCCCAGCAAAGCCAGGACCGCGCAGGTCCTCGGCTACCTCTCGCCGGTCACCGACGAGGAGATCACCAAGGCCCAGGACAGCGACTCGCCCTACCTCCGCTCCGACCAGGTCGGCCGCTCCGGCCTGGAGCGCACCTACGACAAGGAGCTGCGCGGCAAGGCGGGCGTCACCCGCTACGAGGTCGACAACCTCGGCCGCGTCATGGGCGAGGCGGAGAACGACCCGGCCGTGCCCGGCTCCAACGTCGTCACCAGCATCGACGCGCGGGTCCAGGCGGTGGCCGAGTACGAGCTGCACGAGGCGATGAAGACCGTCCGCAAGGAGACCGACAAGATCACCGGCCGCCCGTACGAGGCCGACTCCGGGGCGGTCGTCGTCATGGAGTCGCGGACCGGGCGCGTGGTCGCGATGGCCTCCCAGCCCGACTACGACCCCAACGCCTGGGTCGGGGGCATCTCCGGCAAGGAGTACGCCAAGCTCACCGGCAAGAAGTCCAACTACCCGCTGCTCAACCGGGCCATCCAGGGCCAGGCCCCCGCGGGCTCCATCTTCAAGGTGGTCTCCGCGAGCGCGGCCGTGCGGGCCGGGTACCCCTTCGACGGCCGCTACGACTGCAGCAGCTCCTACAGCCTCGGCAGCCGCAGCTTCGCCAACTTCGAGTCGCAGGGGCACGGCCCCATCTCCCTCGGCGACGCGCTCAAGTACTCCTGCAACACCGTCTTCTACCGCCTGGGCCACCAGGAGTGGCAGCGCGACGGCGGCATAAAGCCGAAGAAGGACGCCAAGAACTGGTTCTACCGCACGGCCCGCGACTTCGGCCTCGGCGCGGAGAGCGGCATCGACCTGCCCAACGAGGTCAAGGGCCGCATCCCCGACCGCGAGTGGAAGCAGGCGTTCTGGAAGGCCAACAAGGGCGCCTGGTGCAAGGAGGGCAAGAAGGGCGGCACCTACGTGCAGCAGATCGCCTACGAGAGCTGCCTGGAAGGCAACCAGCTCAAGGCCTACGACAGCATCAACTACGCCATCGGCCAGGGCGACGTCCTCGTCACCCCCATCCAGATGGCCACCGCCTACGCCGCCATCAGCAACGGCGGCACCCTGCACGCGCCCACGGTCGGCAAG
Source organism: Streptomyces sp. NPDC041970 (assembly GCF_055588985.1). NCBI lineage: Bacteria > Bacillati > Actinomycetota > Actinomycetes > Kitasatosporales > Streptomycetaceae > Streptomyces > Streptomyces sp. NPDC041970. Next base: position 5,374 of record NZ_JBVJCD010000018.1, on the reverse strand, counting down.
GCCGTGATCAGCCCCGACGGCCAGCACGTCCGGGAGATCGAGCCGAAGGTCAACGGCAGGCTCCCCGTCGACGCCAAGACCATCAGGGACCTGGACAAGGGCCTGCGCTCGGTCGTCGAGCCCGGCGGGACCGCGGCCTGGCGGTTCGGCGGCTGGCCCCAGGACAAGATCCCCATGCGGGCCAAGACCGGCACCGCGCAGGTCTACGGCAAGCAGACCACCTCGTGGTTCGCGACCTACACCGACGACTTCACGATCGTCATGACCATCTCCCAGGGCGGCACCGGCTCCGGCGCCTCCGGCCCCGCCGTCCGCAAGATCTACGACGCGCTCTACGGCCTCGACGCCGAGGGCAACCAGGATGTGAAGAAGGCCCTGCTGCCCACGCCGCAGAAGACGCTGCCGAGGATCCAGCCCGACGGCTCGATCCACGCCCCCTCGATCAAGCCCTACACCCCCCGTCCCGAGCAGCCCGAGGGGCAGCCCGCACTCGCCGGAGCACCGGCGGCCGGGAGGCGGGACTGATGGCCGGCTTCTCCGTCCCGCGCTACGGCCCCGAGCAGGGCTCCTGGGCCAAGCTGACCGCCCGCGACTCCGTCGTGCGGCGGCTGGACTGGCCGCTGCTCGGCTCCGCGCTGGCCCTCTCCTTCCTGGGCGCGCTGCTCGTCTGGTCCGCCACCCGCAACCGCGACGCGCTCACCCAGGGCGACCCGTACTTCTTCCTCTTCCGGCACGTCCTCAACACCGGCATCGGCCTCGCCCTGATGATCGGCACCATCTGGCTCGGCCACCGCACCCTGCGCGGGGCCGTCCCGATCCTCTACGGCCTCTCCGTGCTGCTGGTCATCGCCGTCCTGACCCCGCTCGGCGCGACCGTCAACGGCGCCCACGCGTGGATCAAGCTCGGCGCGGGCTTCTCGATCCAGCCCTCCGAGTTCACCAAGATCACCATCATCCTCGGCATGGCGATGCTGCTGGCCGCCCGCGTCGACGCGGGCGACCAGACCCACCCCGACCACCGCACGGTCGCCAAGGCGCTGGCCCTCGCCGCCGTCCCCATGGCCGTCGTCATGCTGATGCCGGACCTCGGCTCGGTCATGGTCATGGTGGTCATCGTCCTCGGCGTCCTGCTGGCCTCCGGCGCCTCCAACCGCTGGGTCTTCGGCCTGCTCGGCGCGGGCGCCGCCGGGGCCGTCTCCGTCTGGCAGCTCGGCCTGCTCGACGACTACCAGATCGCCCGCTTCGCCGCCTTCGCCAACCCCGCCCTCGACCCGGCGGGCGTCGGCTACAACACCAACCAGGCCCGCATCGCGATCGGCTCCGGCGGACTCACCGGCACCGGGCTCTTCCAGGGCACCCAGACCACCGGCCAGTTCGTCCCCGAGCAGCAGACCGACTTCGTCTTCACCGTCGCCGGCGAGGAGCTGGGCTTCCTCGGCGCCGGGCTGATCATCGTCCTCCTGGGCGTCGTCCTGTGGCGCGCCTGCCGGATCGCCCGCGAGACCACCGAGCTGTACGGGACGGTCGTCGCCGCCGGGATCATCGCCTGGTTCGCCTTCCAGTCCTTCGAGAACATCGGCATGACGCTCGGCATCATGCCGGTCGCCGGACTGCCGCTGCCCTTCGTCTCCTACGGAGGGTCCTCGATGTTCGCCGTCTGGGTCGCGATCGGACTGCTCCAGTCCATCAGGATGCAGCGGCCGCTCTCCGCCTGAACCGGCCCCGAGCGGGTAGAAGCCGGTACATGGCGGACATCAAACGAGAGATCGAGCGGAAGTACGAAGCCACCGACGCCACCCGGCTGCCCGACCTGGGCCGGGTGGCGGGGGTCGACCGGGTGGTGCACCGGGGACCGACCGAACTCGACGCCGTCTACTACGACACCGCCGACCTGCGCCTGGCCGCGGACTCGCTCACGCTGCGCCGCAGGACCGGCGGGGACGACGAGGGCTGGCACCTGAAGCTGCCCGTCTCCGACGGCGTCCGCGACGAGATCCGCGAACCGCTCGGCGACACCCTGCCGCGCCCCCTGGCGGGCCTGCTCCGCTCCCGGCTCCGCGGCGCCGAGCCGATCCCCGTCGTCCGCCTGGTCTCCGCCCGCGACGTCCACCACCTCACCGCCGCCGACGGCACCCTCCTCGCCGAGGCCGCCGTCGACCGGGTGCGCGCCGAACGCCTCGCGGGCGACGGCGCGGGCGCCACCGCCGCCTGGACGGAGATCGAGGTCGAGCTGGCCGACGGCGGCGACCCCGCCCTCCTGGACGCCGTGGAGAAGCGGCTGCGCAAGGCCGGGGTGCGCCGCGCGCCCTCCGCCTCCAAGCTCGCCAGGGCCCTGGCCGAGACCGCCCCCGCGAGCGGCGGGCGGACCCGGCGGACGAAGGACCGGCCGCGCACCGCGGGCGAGTACGTCCTCGCCTACGTACGGGAGCAGATCCGCACGATCGTCGCCCTCGACCCCGCCGTCCGCCTCGACCTGCCCGACTCCGTGCACGGGATGCGCGTGGCCACCCGCCGGCTGCGCAGCGCCCTCACGACGTACCGCAAGGTCCTCGACCGCGAGGTCACCGACCCCCTCGGCGCGGAGCTGAAGTGGCTCGCGGGCGCGCTGGGCGTCGACCGCGACCGGGAGGTCCTGGACGAGCGCCTGGACGCCGGCGTCCAGGGGCTGCCCCGCACCCTGGTCCTCGGCCCGGTGCGCGGCCGGCTCCGCGTCCGGTCCGCCGCCGGTCGCACCGGATCGCGCCGCGCGCTCATCGAGGTGCTGGACGGCGAGCGCTACCAGGACCTCCTGGCCGCCCTCGACGCCCTGAGCGCCGGCCCGCCGCTGCGCCCCGCCGCCGACCGCGCCCCCGGCGAGGTGCTGCCCCGCGCGGTGCTGAAGGAGTACGAGCGGCTGGCGCACCGCGTGGACCGCGCCCTGCGGCAGCCCGCGGGGCCCGAGCGCGACCGGGCGCTGCACGAGGCCCGCAAGGCCGCCAAGCGCGCCCGGTACGCGGGCGAGGCCGCCCGGCCCGCGCTCGGCCGGCCGGCCCGGCGCTTCGCCAAGCGGATGAAGGCCCTCCAGACCGTCCTCGGCGACCACCAGGACAGCGTCGTCGCCCGCGAGGCCCTGCGCACGCTCGCGATCCAGGCCCACGCGGCGGGGGAGACCGCCTTCACCTGGGGCCTGCTCTACGGCCGGGAGGAGGCCGAGGCGGACGCCCGCGAGCGCGAACTGCCCGAGGTCTGGGCCCGCGCCGCCGCCCCCGCGCTGCGCGCGGATCTGAGCCGCTGACCGCCGGGGTACGCTGGGTGGTCAACCCTGCCGGCTCACGAAGGTTCGCGAGATGTCTGCCGCATCGGTCTTCCCACAGCTCGAAGCTCTGCTTCCGCATGTGCAGAAACCCATCCAGTACGTCGGCGGTGAGCTGAACTCCACCGTCAAGGAGTGGGACGGCTGCGACGTCCGCTGGACCCTCATGTACCCCGACGCCTACGAGGTCGGGCTGCCCAACCAGGGCGTCATGATCCTCTACGAGGTGCTCAACGAGCGCGAGGGCGTCCTCGCCGAGCGCACCTACAGCGTCTGGCCGGACCTCGAAGCGCTGATGCGCGAGCACGGGGTCCCGCAGTTCACCGTGGACAGCCACCGGCCCGTCGGCGCGTTCGACGTCTTCGGGCTCAGCTTCTCCACCGAGCTGGGCTACACCAACATGCTCACCGCCCTGGACCTCGCGGGCATCCCGCTGGAGTCCAAGGACCGCACCCTCGACCACCCGATCGTCCTCGCGGGCGGCCACGCCGCCTTCAACCCCGAGCCGATCGCGGACTTCATCGACTGCGCGGTCGTCGGCGACGGCGAGCAGGCCGTCCTGGAGATCACCGAGATCATCCGCGCCTGGAAGGCCGAGGGCCGCCCCGGCGGCCGGGACGAGGTGCTCTTCCGGCTCTCGAAGACCGGCGGCGTCTACGTCCCGCGCTTCTACGACGTCGAGTACCTCCCCGACGGCCGCATCGGCCGCGTCGTGCCCAACCGGTCCGGCGTGCCGTGGCGGGTCTCCAAGCACACCGTCATGGACCTCGACGAGTGGCCCTACCCCAAGCAGCCCCTCGTCCCGCTCGCGGAGACCGTCCACGAGCGGATGTCCGTGGAGATCTTCCGCGGCTGCACCCGCGGCTGCCGCTTCTGCCAGGCCGGCATGATCACGCGCCCCGTGCGGGAGCGAAGCATCACCGGCATCGGCGAGATGGTCGACAAGGGGCTCAAGGCGACCGGCTTCGAGGAGGTCGGCCTGCTCTCCCTCTCCTCCGCCGACCACAGCGAGATCGGCGACATCGCCAAGGGCCTCGCGGACCGCTACACCGAGGACAAGATCGGCCTGTCGCTGCCCTCCACCCGCGTCGACGCCTTCAACGTCGACCTGGCCAACGAGCTGACCCGCAACGGCCGCCGCTCGGGCCTCACCTTCGCCCCCGAGGGCGGCTCCGAGCGGATGCGCAAGGTCATCAACAAGATGGTCTCGGAGGAGGACCTGATCCGCACGGTCGCCACCGCGTACGGCAACGGCTGGCGCCAGGTCAAGCTGTACTTCATGTGCGGCCTGCCCACCGAGACCGACGAGGACGTCCTCCAGATCGGCGACATGGCGGTCAACGTCATCGCCAAGGGCCGTGAGGTCTCCGGACAGAACGACATCCGCTGCACCGTCTCCATCGGCGGCTTCGTGCCCAAGCCGCACACCCCCTTCCAGTGGGCCCCGCAGCTCAGCGCCGAGGAGACCGACGCCCGGCTGAAGAAGCTCCGGGACAAGATCCGCGACGACAAGAAGTACGGCCGCTCCATCGGCTTCCGCTACCACGACGGCAAGCCCGGCATCGTCGAGGGCCTCCTCTCGCGCGGCGACCGCCGCGTCGGCTCCGTCATCCGCGCGGTCTACGAGGCGGGCGGCCGCTTCGACGGCTGGCGCGAGCACTTCAGCTACGACCTCTGGATGGCCTGCGCCGACAAGACGCTGCCCGCCTTCGGCGTGGACGTCGACTGGTACACCACCCGCGAGCGCACCTACGAGGAGGTCCTGCCCTGGGACCACCTCGACTCCGGCCTGGACAAGGACTGGCTCTGGGAGGACTGGCAGGACGCCCTCGACGAGACCGAGGTCGAGGACTGCCGCTGGACCCCCTGCTTCGACTGCGGCGTCTGCCCGCAGCTCGACCTGGACATCCAGATCGGCCCGACCGGCAAGAAGCTCCTGCCGCTCAGCGTCGTCCAGAAGTGACCGACCGCCGGGGGGGGGGGGGGGGGGCCCCGCGGCGGGGGGGGGGGGGGGGGGGGGGGGGGGTGGGGGGGGTGGGGGGGGGGGGGGGGGGGGGGGGGGGGGGGGGGGGGGGGGGGGGG